>CAZBTJ010000118.1:0-17067 GCA_964494325.1 uncultured Pirellulales bacterium | reverse complement strand
GTCCAGTGACCAATCTCAGACCTGAAGGGTCTTAGTAAATCGCCTGAACGCTTACTCTTAATGTATCAGCGATTTCTCCTTTACTCCGAAGCATCGCTTACTGGAGAGTTTCAAAAAGAACTGAGCAAACTAATCCTAGAGGCAACAACTGATCCTACAAAGTTTCTGGCTAATGGCATACAAACAATAGTCCGGCCTAAAGCATTTATTAGCTATAGCCACAAGAATAAGAGCTACCTTGATCGCTTACTGGTACATTTAAAGCCTTTGATAAGAAAAGGCCTCATTGATATCTGGGCAGATACAAGGATTAAAACAGGCGATCATTGGAGGGAAGAAATACAAAAAGCACTTAGAGAAGCGAGAATCGCAATTCTTCTAATTAGTGCCGACTTCATGGCTTCTGACTTTATCGTCAAAAATGAACTCCCACCTATACTCGCTGATGCAGAAATAAAGGGGACAAAGGTACTTCCGGTTGTAATATCCCCATGCAGATTTTCAAGAGAACCAAGTCTCACTCGTTTTCAAGCAGCGAACTCTCCAAGTGAACCACTCTCCTCAATGAGCGAGAATGAAAGAGAACAAATCTATGATCAGCTGGCTCATGACATTGAAAAATCATTAGAAAGTGCCTAATCGGGTAGCCGGGGGCTTTTCGCCCCCAGCCCCCACACCACCATAGCATGCGGGTCCGCACTAGGCGGTTCCCAGGAATTACCGGGCTGTCCGAGGACTGGCCGGGTAGTGAATCCTGCACCATAGCTCTTTGACATTCTGTAGACCTAAGTCGGTCAGCCATTGGTTTGTCATACCATTGTGCGTGGCAAGAGTCCGTGACAATCGCCAAGGACCTTTGCGGCTTATGGTGACAATGCCCAACCCCAGGTAGTGCCCCTGCATTTTTAGAACAGTCGCATATTGAAAAGGGAGTTTCTCACGCCAGTTCTATCTTGAATATCGAATTCATCAGACGTCTGATGAATTCAATTCGGACGCTGTGCTGCGTGTGTGAAGTTAGAGGTTTTAAGTCGTTAACGGCCCAATCTCATTGGCACTGATGGAGAGGTTGCAGCAGTCCCTGGGGCAATTGTGCAGGCACCTGCACAATCTCATAGGTTACTTCTGCTTCAACCTAATATGAAATGTGTATTGAGCCCAAAAGCATAAAAACCAGGTCGGCCCTGCGAAGCCCGCCTATCAATAACTAAATACAAAACCTGACTCCTGCTTCTGGATTGGCTGGTTGTGCCTAAATGATCTCAAATGCAAAGAGAAAGATCCGATCTATGTTTTTTTGTGTTCTTGTTCATACTTGGTCTTTCATCCGCCCTTTTTCTTCTTCTCCCACATAGGTGGGTGTATGTATTCGTTGTGGAGTCTTGAAAACACCACCCAACAGATGGGTATCCACTTCAAACACCAATCGAGTTTTTCAATGGCCTTGGAATCCTTCCAGATGACCCTTCCCTCCTCATCCGTGACTGTATGTCGTCGTCCCCGATGAATGATTTGGTTGCGGTCTTTTGCCAGCTCTTGGTATTGCTTCCAGTAGTCGTCGGCCTCTGCATTTCCCAATACAGTTCTTAGCATCTCTTTGCTTGAGTGGCCAAACACCCGCTGAAGAGCCACGTCAGTGGCTTTCCGCGTTCGAATTTTGTTGAGGTTTTTCCATATATCCTCTTCCTTCTTCGGTGTCTCTTCAAAGCTGGTGTCGAGACGATTTAGCTTCGGATGGAGCCAAGCCGTTCCCAAATACAACAGGTGGAAAACAGAACTCTCGAAGTACATCGCCGCGACTATTATGCTTAGTTCGACCTTACCCCAGTTCCAAATATCCACCTGCTCCTTCCATAGTTCGATCAGGGCATCCTCGGGCCAAGGGTTGTGATACTGCTTCAAGGAACTACACGCTGGGCATTGCTGCTCAGGAGATATATTCTCATAGATGTAGTAGCAATTACAGCACTGTCCGTATGGAGAAGACAGAGGTTTCATTGGGCGATCTTCGAGATTCAGACTAATAAGTATCTTCATATATGCTCACCTTTTGGAATTCAAATGCTGCACCTATACGTCTTGAATAGAGAGGTAATTTATTGACAACCGTCACTGCATGCTACTTGGCCCACTTGCTGAAACATTTGCAGCAAGCCCTCAGATTGGTGTGCCTCATAGAGCCTTTTACAGAGAATACTCAGGGCGTTGGTGTGTTTTCGTTATCTCTCAATGGTTTGTCAGTCCGATATGTGGTCAGTTGCTCCTCAAATGCTTTCCTGTTGATGGGAGTCGCCATACGCACGGCCTTATCCTGATACTGGACGGCCTTTTCAAAATCCTCAGATGCGGCATATGCCGCTGCAAGGATCGAAAGGCACAGAGCATCTTGGTATTGAGTAAGGTCGCAAGCTCTTGTAGCAAGGTTCACAGCCTGTTTCCCGTCTCGAACGCCAGGGTCATTGGAACTGCTGTAGATAGCAGCAAGTCTGAGACAGGCAAGTAGATCTTTGGGCCGAATAGCCAAGACTTTATTGTATGATTTTATGGCTTGGTCTAAGATGCCAAGGTTTTCATAACATTCTGCTATACTGCCCCAAATGGTTGGATCATTGGGTGCAAAAGCAAGTGATTTCGTGTGGGCAGCTATGGCGGAATGATAGTCTCTTAGAACAAAATATGAATATCCTATTGATCTATAGATGAGGACATTGTTTGGGTCATTCGTCAGAGCAGTTTCAAGGCATTCAATAGCCTGCGCATGATTCCCCAGTTCCTGTTGACATTGGCCTGCACTGACTAACACATGAGAATTATTAGGATCAGATGCGAGACAGTAATCATATTGTTTTAGCGCCTCAGAGTATCGGCTAAGTGACATATAGCAGGAACCCAAGTGTTCGTGGACATTTAATTCCGTCGGATCCAAATCAATGAGCTTCTCATAGGTATCTGTCGCATCCTGATATAGCCCTTGGGCTTGATAATGTGCTGCCAGCGCAGCATATGCCGTCTCAAACTTTGGATCGATATTAATAGCCTGGCGAAAGGCTTTGGTGGCTCCTGTGCGATCTTCGATCTCGATGAGACAAAAGCCAAGTTTTACATACGTCATTGCTTCTTCTCGATTATTTGACGCACAATCCCAAGCTCTCTGGAACGCCTCAACCGCCTTACTATAATCCTTCAGTTTCTGATAGCAGTCTCCTAATCCTAGCAAGGTAGAGAAACTATTCGCGTCAATAGCAAGTGCACTGTTATAGAGTTCTAAGGCCTCCTCACTTTTCTGGGCAGCTTGAAGTGACTCTGCTGCTGAAATAAATACTTTCACAGCCTCTTTTCGCTGCCCCTTGCCCAGGTGAATCTGAGCTATTCCCTGGAGTACCATCATATTTTCTGGCTCAAGTAAGGCTGCTTTCCTCAATGCTGTTTCTGCATTGCCAGGTTGTCTAAGTAGAGTGTAGCAGTAGCCAAGTCCCACATATGCGCGAACTAAGTTAGGATTGATTTTAATTGCTTGTTTATAGGCATCAATAGCTTCAGAGTCTCGCTGCATAGTAGACAAAATAGTCGCTATTTGAAGTGTTATCAAATCGTTCTTGGGCATATTCGGTTCAATTGCCAATGCCTTACGATATTCCTGAATGGCATCTTCATCCATTCGCAAGTATCCATAACAGGCAGCAAGACCCGCATGAGCTAAAGCCAAATCGGGCTGAAGATCAAGTGTCCGCTGGAACATCATCTTGGCCTTTTCCCATTGTCTCTGAGCTATTAGTGTTTGGGCCAATTGTAAACAAGCCATCGCGTTATCTGAGTTAATGACAAGAGCTTTCCTACATAAGATGGCAGCACGGTCATAGTCACCCACGAGACGGTAACACTCTGCTGAGTTAATATAAGCATCAATGTAAGAAGTATCCTTCGCAGAAGCTTGATCGAACCAGTGAGCTGCTTCAGCATAGTTGTGTGCCGTTCTCTTGCTGAGTCCGATGTTGTACAGTTTCTGGGCTTCCTCGTGTATTTGATTATTAATTGCCTTAGACACGGCAGTATAGACAGTGATGCACAGCATGACCAAAATAACCACAAATACTGTTACGCGCACGTTTTTTCGGAGTGCCCGGCAGGCTCTAGTTGCAGGTCCAGGTCGTTTTGCCTTTATAGGCCTAAATTCCAGGACGTTCTGGATGTCGGTGCCAAAGTCGGAAGCGTTCTGGTAGCGGTCCTGAGGTTGCCTCTCCAAGGCGTGGAGCAGGACGGTATTCAAGTCGGGCGCCAGACGGGGGCTGTGCCTTCTTGGGGGGATGATTTCACGAGACAGGACATTGGTCAGCGTCTCATTGACGGTGTCGCCCTCGAAAGGACGCCGGAGCGTGAGACATTCGTAGTAGGTAGCTGCCAGGGAATAGACATCACTCCTAAAGTCCACGGTTTCGGGATTGCGGATCTGTTCAGGCGAGACGTAGTTTGGGGTGCCGAAGAATTCACCCGTTACGGTGATTGACGTTTGAGCCTGAGCCCTGGCCAGGCCGAAATCGACAAGTTTTGCTGCACCAGTGGGATCAATCAGGATGTTGGATGGTTTAACGTCCCGGTGAAGTATGCCATGGTCATGGGCGTATTGCAGGGCGGATGCGACATCAACGACGATGTTGCTGATGGTGACGATGTAATCCCGATCAATTTGAGCGCCCGTTGCAGCGAGGGGCTGACTACCTTGGTCGTCGGCATTTTCTACCGTGGGTTGTTTGAGGTATCTTTGCACAACCGTACTGGCCTTTTGAGCGGGGTCGGCCTGACGCACGGCGGTAAGGATGGCATCGAGAGAAACGCCTCGTATGTATTCCATTGCAAACCAGGCGTAGGGGCCTTCCTGCCCTATGTCGTAGATGGGGACGATGTGCGGGTTTGAGAGTTGGGCCAACACTGTGGCTTCACGCTTGAATCGCTCCAGTGTCCTGGAATGGGCACCCCCAACATCGGCAATGACCTTGAGTGCGACTTCTCGGCCCAGAGAGGCTTGATGGGCAAGGAAGACGACGCCCATACCGCCTTTGCCTATCAGACGGAGGATCTCGAAGTCGCCCAGGTGCTGGCCGATCAGGTCATGGTCAAATGCCGTTTTGTCGGGATCTCCCTGACCCTGCTCCACAAGGCAGGCAAATAGTCCATCAACTTCCTGCAGGCTATTCAGTCGCTGTCTGATCTGATGCTCAAGATCCGGATGGGCGAGGATTATCTCTTCAATGTCAGGGGCCTGGCCCTGGAGCTGGGCATCCAGAAAGTCCTGCACTATCTGGGTAAGCATTTTAGCGGGATCACTGTCAGGAGGCCGTGTCATATCTGTTCCTCATATGTTTCGCTTAGCGCTACCATTGCTCGACAAAGCAGCATTCTTATTGCATCGGGGCTCTTGCCCAGTCTGTGAGCAGCTTCTTTGTAAGACAGACCCTCAATCTTTATCAAAACAATCACGTCTTTGTATTCCTGCTTCAATGTATCCATGGCCAGTTCTAAACGGTCCAACTGCTCTTTTTTCTCGATAACGACGCTTGGCGTTACCGTAGAAATGGGTTCGATGGGCTGCATGTGGCTTTGCTGCCCATCGCCCTTATTACTATTAAGCGGTTTTTCTCTGCGGATATCACGCTTGTCTGCATGTAATTTATCAAGATTATCGCGGAGTTGATTCTCCGTGATCCTGGACAGCCAGCGGGTGAAGTCCCCTTCATCGGTGTATGTGAATCTGTCGAGACCTCTGATAGCACAAATGAGGGCATCCTGGACGATGTCCATGGACTGGAGCTTGGAACGGAGTTCTTTGCCCATACGCATACGGACAATCCGCTGTACCCGCTCACTGTAGGTCCGGCTCAGTTTCTCCAGAGCGGCTCTATCGCCTTCTTTCGCAAGCTCAACGAGATGTCTTGTTCTTTGGCTAAAGTCGTCTCTCAATTCGTTTTTTACCTCCTATATTCTAAGGCCTATCTTAAAATCATATCTCTTTTCAAGAAAAATGCACGCATTCTGTGCGTTTTCAATAAATCCTCCGCTTATAGGGTTAGAAGACAGACGAAACCGAAAATTGGCTGAAATGAACCTGGATATTTAGGAGACGGACAAAATGGCGACTGTAAAAGAAATTGAAAGAGTCCTTGAGATTGCCTCTGAAGCAGAACTCAATATTTTTGGGGATGCTATTTATGGCGATTTGCAGAACAATCCCAACATGAGAAATGATGAGCAAGAGGTCTGTAAAATCTTCTTGGTTTTGATTTCATCGGAGCTGGATAGACGGCCTATCGAACCGCTGTGGAGAAAAGCCAAACGGTTTGCAGTCCGCAATTCGGCGACTATCAAGGAAGTGGGAAAGGTAGCCGCTTGTCTGGGTGTGGGTGCTTTAATCGGCGTAGATCTGAGCAAGGCTTAGATGTTGTCGATGAGCGGTCAATTTCAAATGACGTTGTAATAAAGTTAGTAGGGAATTTAAAATGGCGATATTCGGTCCACAAGGTATAAGAGATGCTATGTTCAAATCATATCGAAAACACGTTAATATATTTCGGAACCGACCATTGCCGGAAGGTACAACGCTGCATCAAGTAGGGCTATATGGCTGCTTAGGTACTAGATACATGACTGGTTTCAAGATGCAGTCTGAGGTTGAGCTATGGCTTGAGCTAACCCCTTTTCTGAAGCTCACGCCCGACGATGGTCTTGCTGCTCTAGCGGAGTACATTGTTTACAAGGAAATGCCAGCCAAGGCTGATGTTATGATGTTGACTGACCAATTGAAAAAGGGATTATCGATGCTAAACCAAGAAGAGCAAGAAACGACGCTGGTTGTAGCCCGAATTAATTCCTTTACTTGGACTTACCTTGTTTAGGGAGCTTTTTGGGCTAGAGACTCCCTTGCCCTAAAGCCTAACGAGCGTAGTTGAGAACCCACACCTCTTCTTTAAATGTACATGGGAAAGCTCTGAACGCTAATATAATCCGCTGGATGAGATTTACACCAACGGACGAATGATGTCGATTTTGTCTCTTCATTGTAATGATCTCTGCTGCAAGGAAATGTGAAATGAACATTGAACAAATAGGCGAAAAGTTTTTTTGTTTTATCGCGACCAAAAAATTGAACTCTTTACGAATTTTCAATGTTGAAGACTCCATATATGAATCCCTTTTAATGGACGTGTTAGCTTGCGAAATCAATTGTTTGCCTGAAAACTTGCAGATGGTGACTTCCTTTTATGATGCAGAATCCGCTGCAAGGTATGAAATGAATACAAGAAAACCTGGTTGGGAGTGGAGTGGGATTCCCAAGTCTTGTGGCCTTGGGCTACATAATGAGGCACTCTGGAGACAGTGTCGTCAATTGATAGTGAGTGCGGCCATAATCCGAACTGGGGTAAGCGAATGGCGTGTCTATGCCATTATTTCTTAAGGCTTTTGGCCAAGGGCATTTTATGGCTTACACGAGGGGGACTCTACAGGGACCTTTACATTATGTTTTTTATTCAAAATATGTTCTATTTCTGAGTAAAGTCCTTCAAGTTGATTATCGGTTGTGAGCAACTCATGCAACTGTTTCAGGCGACAGTCAACTAAAAGCACAAAGCAAAGGACCCGAAAGGTCTGGAAAGCCTATAAGCAGATTGTGCCGCCAGCGGCACAATTGACCTGGACAGAGGGGCAGACGAGGTGTTCCGCTGTCGGACAGTGAGACAGTAAGACGGTCGGACAGTCGGACGGTGAACCGAAAGCTGACAGCTTTTTTCAAGTCTCTTCCATCCGATTAACACTCAAATGGAAAGGCATGTTCGATTGTGATTTAAAGCAGTCATCCAAGGATAAGGAGGGTTCTGTGACCAAGCTTGCTTGATGAGCAGAAACCGACGCCATCCGTCCCCTCTGGGGAGCAGCCGAAGGATGCATGACGGCGGACCCACGCAAAGCCCAGACGCTACACATTCGCGTCAGCCTCCATGTGTCTCCATGCTCTCCATGGTAATGATTTTTATCTTGGTTTTTGGGCTGTTGTTTCAATCGTGGCTTTGCGGGAGACAAAAAACGATTACGAGCACGAGCACCGTTCGTTTCACTCTCTGAGCACGAGCACAACAGTGAACCGCCCCCTAGGGACTTCGCCTTTGGCTCAGCTTCTCGGGCTGGTTTAATAGACCCCTCAATACTTTGGCGTGACAAGGTCGGTTCGTGGGTTCATTCATATTGCGTCAGCCTCTTATCTTCTTATCTTCTTACCTTCCTACCTTCTTATCTTCTCTGTGATCTCGGTGCCCTCCGTGGTAAATAAACCCCCTTCGAGCGCAGCGAGAACCATTCGTGTAGATTCGTGAAAATTAGTGGTTGAAAGTAGTTTCTAGTTGTTGCCCGGTGAAAGAAGCTTTCACGGGCCAAGGGTTGTTGGTCTTCGCGGCTTGGTGTCTTAAGCGAACCCTGTGAGCGGGCGCGAGTTATGTTTCTGTTTTTTTCGTGTGTTTCGTGTATTTCGTGGTTAGAAGTAGTTTTTCATTTTTTTGTGGTTGGTTTTAAATCCGTGTAATCCGCGCAATCTGTGTCAAAAAAAACTTGCGTCTCAGGTGGGATGTCTTAAGCTAAGCGAAGCCCGTTAACGGCTGTGACTAACATGTTAATTGGAGAGCTGACATGAGTGCCTCAATCAAACCAGACCATTATGTGACCCTGGTGAACGAGATTACCGAACTCTACAATCACGCACGTCATGCGATGGTGGAGGCTTACTGGCAGATTGGTCGGCGAATTGTGGAACAGGAGCAACAAGGCGACGATAAGGCTGAATACGGCACTAGGCTTCTTGAGCAGCTTTCAGAGGATTTGCAGGAGAAGCTGGGCAGTGGTTTTTCCAAAAGTAATCTTCGTAATATGCGACGATTCTATCTTGACAATCGAATTCACCAGCATGCTGGTGAATTGAACTGGAGTCAACACGTCGAGTTGATATCGTAATCTGCACACACCATTATGATAAATACGCTCGATACCTGGCAGATGTCTTTTACCTGCCTGATGTGAACGACCCGCAGGCGATCTATGCACAGGGCATCTACCTGAATCAACAACTGCTGGACAAGGGACTGGCCCAACCCTGGAAGCCGTAATAGATCAAGCGATCAGCGATCAGCGATCAGCCTTCAGCAAGTAATGAGTCGCTTTGCGGGCTGGTTTAATAGACCCCTCGGTGCCTCGGGATGACAGCGTCGGTTCGTGGGTTCATTCAGATTGCGTCCCTCCATGGTCCTTCATCCGCCCTTCATGGTGGAAAATACTGGAACCAGCCGCGCGAAGCGGCTCTTCTATCTTCGATTTGAAGGGGTTACTGGGTCGTCGGGAGGTTGTTCTTAAACCACCTCGTCCGCATTTATGTTAACCACTTATTCGGTGAGAAACCCCGCTTACAACTTGACGAGTGGGGGTAAAACCTGTTTAATTATCTGCCAAAGTCATGGTCCACAGTTTCTTGGGGTACGCCAGCAATGTGTGTCTGAACACGCGTCGTAAGGCAAACCGTTCGATAGGGACCGTGGGTGAGGCTCAGAAGCGAGTGTCTGGTGCCCGCTGTCTTCACTATATGGACATGAATGAAAAGGGTGACGGGTTCGCTGTTGAACGAAAAACGGTCTTCACCCCATCGTGGCCTGCAAATACTGAACGCGTTAAGGATGATCGATGCCAAAACGAAAAGACATCAAAAAGATTCTGATCATCGGGTCTGGCCCCATTGTTATTGGGCAGGCCTGTGAATTTGACTATTCCGGTGCTCAAGCCTGCAAGGCCCTTCGTGCCGAAGGCTACACAGTCATTCTGGTCAACAGTAATCCTGCGACCATCATGACTGATCCCGAGATGGCTGACCGGACCTATATTGAGCCGATTACACCGGAGATGGTAGAAAAGATCATCAAGAAAGAACGCCCGGACAGCATCCTACCCACGTTGGGTGGTCAGACTGGCTTGAATACAGCCGTGGCCCTGGCTGAAAGCGGCGTCCTGAAGAAGTATAAAGTTAAAATGCTGGGTGCCAATCTTCGTTCCATCAAACGGGCCGAAGAACGTGATCTCTTCAAGAAAATCATCGAAGGCATTGGCCTTGAAGTGCCCAAAAGTGGCATTGTTCATACCTGGGAACAGGCTGAAAAGCTTGTGGATTTAGTAGGCTTTCCTGCCATTATTCGTCCGTCTTATACCCTCGGGGGGACAGGTGCCAATGTGGCCTACAATATGGACGAGTACAAGGAGTTCATCAAGTGGGGCCTGGATCTGAGTCCCATGACTGAGGTACTGGTCGAAGAATCCGTGGTGGGCTGGAAAGAGTACGAATTGGAAGTGATGCGTGACCGCAAGGACAATGTGGTCATTGTCTGTTCCATAGAAAACCTCGATCCCATGGGCGTCCACACGGGTGACAGCGTGACTGTGGCCCCAGCGCAAACCTTGACGGATAAAGAATACCAGATCATGCGTGACGCGTCGCTCAAGATTATTCGAGCCATTGGTGTGGAGACCGGAGGATCGAATATCCAGTTTTCCTTGAACCCGGCCAATGGCAAGATGTACGTGATTGAGATGAATCCCAGGGTCTCGAGAAGTTCGGCTCTGGCATCCAAGGCCACGGGTTTTCCCATCGCCAAGATGGCCTCCTTGCTGGCCGTGGGCTACACGCTGGATGAAATCCCCAATGACATCACAAAAAAGACGCCTGCCTGCTTTGAACCCACGATTGACTACTGCGTGACGAAATGGCCGCGGTTTACCTTTGAGAAGTTTCCACGGACCAGCCCAGAACTGTCGATTCAAATGAAGTCAGTCGGTGAAGCCATGGCTATTGGCCGCACCTTCAAAGAATCACTGCAAAAGGCCATTCGGTCTCTGGAAATTGATCGTTACTCCCTTGATAACAAGCACATCCCCGCGGACATGTCCACCTCACAACTCCAGGACAAACTCCGGACCACCTGTTGGGATCGGTTGTGGTATGTGGCTGAGGCCCTGCGGCGCAAGCTGAGTGTGGACGAAGTCTTTGAATTGACCAAGATTGATCCCTGGTATCTGAACAATATCAAGGACATTATTCAGCTTGAACTCAAGATCTGTAAACTCAAGGATTTGGCCGCTTTTAAACGGGCTCTGATGCGTAAGGCAAAGGAATATGGTTTTAGTGACAAGTACATGGCTGAAAAGCTGGGTGTGTCAGAACCCACATTCCGCACGCATCGTCAGTCACTTGGCGTTGATCCTGTGTTTAAAATGGTGGATACATGCGGTGCTGAGTTTGAAGCTCACACGCCATATTTCTACTCGACTTATGAAGAGGAGTGTGAAGCCGATCCCACAGATAACCGGAAGATCATGATCCTGGGCGGTGGCCCCAACCGAATTGGTCAGGGTATTGAATTTGACTACTGCTGTGTTCACGCGGCATTTGCCCTTGAAGAGATTGGCGTGGAAAGCATCATGGTCAACTGTAATCCGGAGACCGTGAGTACGGACTATGACACGTCTGACAGGCTCTACTTTGAACCTCTGACCTTTGAAGATGTGATGAACATCGTGGAAAAGGAAAAGCCGGATGGCGTGATTGTCCAGTTTGGTGGACAGACGCCGCTTAAGCTGGCTGTCGCCCTGGAGACCGCAGGTGTGCCTATTATCGGCACCAGCCCGGACAGCATTGACCTGGCTGAAGACCGTAAGCGATTCCACAAACTGGTGGATAAACTCAAACTACGTCAGCCATTTTGTGGCACGGCCATGACGTACGAACAGACCCAGAAGATTGCAGACAAGCTTGGCTATCCCCTGCTTATTCGCCCTTCTTTTGTACTGGGTGGCCGGGCCATGGAAATCGTTTACGATGAAACCTCGCTCAAAGCGTGTGTGGCCAATGCCATTGAAGTATCAGGAAAGCATCCCATTCTGATTGACAAGTTCCTGGACGATGCCACTGAATTTGACGTGGACGCCATCTGTGATGGTCACCAGGTGGTCATTGGTGGTATTATGGAGCACATCGAAGAAGCCGGTGTGCACTCGGGTGACAGTGCCTGTTCCTTACCCCCGGTGTCCGTGCCTAAGTCCATCCTGGCTGAACTCTCCAGGCAAACGAAAGTCATGGCCCTGGAGATCAAGGTGCTTGGTCTCATCAATATTCAGTTCGCTGTGAAGGATGGTGACATCTACATTCTGGAAGTTAACCCCAGAGCATCGCGCACCATCCCGTTTGTCAGTAAAGCGATTGGTGTGCCCCTGGCGAAGCTTGCCGCCAAAATTATGGCCGGCAAGACCCTCAAGGAACTTGGATTCACGCGGGAGATCGTCAAAGACTATTACGCTGTCAAAGAAGCGATCTTCCCGTTCCTGAAGTTCCCCGGCACGGACACACTGCTCGGTCCGGAAATGCTCTCGACGGGTGAAGTCATGGGTATCTCCGACAACTTCGGTACTGCCTTTGCCAAGTCTCAGATGGCCGTGGGCAATCATTTGCCCATCAAGGGCACGGTCCTGTTTAGCGTCAAGGACCGAGACAAAGCCAAAGCCGTTAAGCTGGCCGCCAAATTGCACGACATGGGCTTTAAGATCGTGGCCACCAAGGGAACCTGTATTGCGTTGATCAAAAAGAACATTCCTGCTGAATTTGCCCTGAAAATTACGGAAGGGCGTCCCAATATTGTGGATGCGACGATTAACAAGGACTTTGACCTCATCATCAACACGACCGTGGGCAAGCAGTCGATTGTGGACTCCTTCTCGATTCGTCGTACAGCCCTTGAAAAACAGATCCCCTATGTCACAACCATTCGGGGTGCCGGTGCTGTGGTTGAAGGCATTGAAGCCATGAAGAACAAGAAAATTGGCGTTAAGGCCATTCAGTTGTATTATAAGTAAGGTTTAAGTGTTAGGTTTTAAGTGTTAAGTACTTAGGACTCTGGACTTTTTTAAAAGGATATAAACGTGAAGGCAGTGTTGTTGCTTGAAGATGGTACGGTATTCAAGGGTCAAGGCTTTGGTGCGGAATCCACCAAGTGCGGTGAAGTTGTTTTTAATACCGCCATGACCGGGTATCAGGAGATTCTCACGGACCCCTCGTACAGTGAACAGATCATGACCATCACCTATCCGCTGATCGGCAACGTGGGCACCAATGACCTGGATTGGGAAAGCAAAAAGGTTCATGTCAGTGGTTTTGTGGTCAAGGAAAACTGCGATTACCCCAGCAACTGGCGCAACCAACAATCCCTTCATGAGTATCTCAAGGCCAACAAAGTCGGTGGTATTGAAGGCATTGATACACGCAAGCTGGTCCGACATATTCGCACCGAGGGTGCCATGCGAGGTATCATTTCCACGGGTGAAACAAACCTCAAAAAACTGAAAGCCGAACTGGACACCTATCCCGGCCTGGTGGGCCGTGACCTTGCAAAAAAGGTGTCCACCAGAAAGGCCTATACCTGGGACAAGGGTGTGGTTGATATTATCAAGCAGGAAGAGAACCTGCCTCCCAAGAAATACAAGGTGGTCGCTCTTGACTGTGGCATCAAGTTCAATATCCTCAGATTACTGCGATCTCACGGCTGTGATGTCACCGTCGTACCTGTCAAGACCTCTGCCAAAGACATCCTGGCCATGAAACCGGACGGCGTCTTTCTAAGCAATGGCCCTGGCGATCCTGCGGCAGTGACCCCTGCCATTGAAACCACCAAGGTCCTGATCGGAAAGATCCCCATCTTTGGTATCTGCCTTGGCCACCAGATCCTCTGTCTGGCCCTGGGTGGCAGCACATATAAACTAAAGTTTGGCCACAGAGGTGCGAACCATCCTGTCAAAAACAGGGATACCAAGTGCATTGAAATCACCAGCCAGAACCACGGCTTTTGCGTAGACCTGGACTCCATGCAAGACAAGGACGTGGAACTCACCCACATCAACCTCAACGACAACACATTGGAAGGCCTTCGCTGCAACGAATTAAAAGCTTTCTCCGTTCAATACCATCCCGAGGCCTCACCAGGCCCGCATGATTCGGCGTATCTGTTCCAGACATTTATCGGGTACATGAAAAACTAAAAAATCATTGTAGTGGAGGGCTACCCAAACCGTATCCCAAACAACCCACCATTCTCCGTTGCATCGGTTAGGTGTGTGGAAAGCACATATTCATCAAACTTAAAACCGGACGCAAATTCCGATGGCACATCATCCTGATTCATGGTCATGATATACTGGTAGCCCAACTTCTGCGCATTCTCTGCTCCGATCTGTAGGGCCTTGGCGACTTGCCGCTCGTCTACTCCATCAAAGATGTGACTGTCATGAAAGAGAAAACCTGGGCTGATGCCTCTTTCAGTGCAGAGTTGCATGAGCATCATGTCAAAGCAGAAAATCTGCATATTGGAGATTCCGCGGCTGCGTTGGCCGTGGATTTTAACTTCGAATTGGGGGCCGTTGAGACTGGGCTCGATGACAAGATTACCAGCAACTTCGTAGAGTTGGTTGGAGACCTTCTCGAAGGCCAGGATCGCCTGTTTTAAAATCTCTTCCTGTTCCTGATAGTCCTGGCGTAAACGACGAAGGAGTTGTTGACGCTCCAGGTCTAGATCAGTTTTGCCGGTTTCCAGTTGCTCTGCGGTGGTGTATCTTTGCCGGATAGTCTCGACCTCTGTTTCCAGGCGAGTTAGCTCTTTTTGGAGCTTGGAGAAATGATCGAGTGCGCCGTGGGAATGGAGGATGTTCATGATTTCGGAGCGGCGCTGCTCGTGTCGCCTGATATTAGCTTCTCTCTGGTCTATGCGTTGTTGAGCATCGCTGATTTCTTGCTCAAGGTATGATTGGCGATTAACCACGATTGACCGATGGAAAGCCTGCACTTGATCTAGTTGTTTTATGGCAACATCAGGTAAGACGACACCGGCTTCTTTATAGATTTTCTCCAAACGGTCATTCGAGGGAGGGGTTTCCTGGTCAACTGAGGCTTGAAGTTCAGAGATCAACTGACGATCCAATGTGTTGTCGTCATTGAGATCACCAATCTTGTGTGTTAGGTCTGAAGCCTCTTGTTCGAGTTCTCGGTATTCAGGGAGCACTTTGAAATTGGAGATGCTCTGTCTGACATTTTTGGCGTGATCTTCTGCAATGGTCAACTGAGTACGCAAGTCCGAGGAACTGAGGATGATATCACCCAATGTTCCTTTTTTAGTAGCTGTTTTTAGAGTTTTGAGTGCGTTTTCTTTCTCTCGTATCTGTTGCCAATGCTGTGGTATGGTCCAGTCGAATCCTAATAGATAACTTAGATTGACTTGTATGTCATAAAGCTTCTGGTCTTTGGACTGCTGGAAAGGATTGAGAAATGCACCGGCTTGCTGTCGCCTAACGAAATAGGATAAGGCAGAACGAACTGTGGGGCCGAATTTGGTTTCTGACTCTGGTGTGGCGAAGATGAGTTTTCCGAGGACATGCTTCCAGTGTGTATTGGAAATGATTAGATTACTGGTTTGCTTGTCAACGGAGGGCTGAATTGGCCAATGTAAATAGTCGCCCTTGACAAATTTGAGATTTCTTCGCTCTTGGACTTGACGTTCTACGGTGACGGGGCAACCACCCAAATCGAAATCCAGGCCGAAATCAACCTCTTGCAGGCATTCCTCACTGAAGACCGATTTCTTTTCAACATTTCCACCCAGTAGAAAATGCATGATCTCTGCGATGCTGGATTTGCCGGCTCGGTTTCTGGTCTGCTGGTCTGAGGCGCCCTTGGTCTTCTCTGCGACAATGACATTGAGCTCGTCATGGAACGTAAGGTTCTTGAAGGTGGCTAGGCTGCTGTACAACCGATGTATCATGATTGCAGCCTCCGAATAAGTCCCTTCTCTAATTGGATGACACTGAGCATATATAGCAAGTCAAGAGATAAGATAAACCAGTTATAGGTGACAGTTGAGGCTGTTACTGTGTTCTTGCGTTGTGTTTTGTACTCGTGCCATAACCTTGAAACTGTCTTCGGCTCTTCCAGCAGATTCAGTACATCTGCGCCGATGCCCAGTAAGGCTCGTTCTGATGTGATTCGTTTGGTCGGCAGAATCATGTGTTATGTCCTCTAACGGATTCAAAGATATCACACTGTTTAAATAGATAGGCCAGTACAGAGAACACCGCAGCCTGATGCTTGGGATCTTTGGTTTGTTCACCTCCGGCAAAGATTTGAAGTCCAAGGAAGATATCATCGGGTTTGAGCCCCTGGCTCTTGAGTTGTTCGTACCGGGTTCTGAATGTCTGGACGACTTGATCACCGTATTCGGGATCTGGGTATTGTTTCAAGAATTTTCCAACGGAGACGCTTTTTCGCATGCCCGCATGAATCAAGGTTTCAGTGTCCGGTGGCAGCTGGTTTATCTCGATCTTGTCCTTGGGGACTGAGTTAATCTTTGGAGTCGGCGATACGGGTTGTTTCTTGATGAAATTGAGAACGGCCTTTAGATCTTCAAATCCAAGACTGAGAAAGTCCTTACTGCTAGGTGCTGGTCCTAGCAAGGAGACAACGTCTTCTTCAGAAAGTTCAAATAGTACCCCGCGCAGATCTTCATAACCCCAGAATTTTACGGAAACATCTTCATGTTCCCTGTCATGATCGAGAAGCTTTCTGGTGATGTCAGGGCTTAAGCCATCACGAGCATTATGTACAAAAGACCACATATCAAAATACTCTTTCCAGTAGGGAAGTGCCCCATGGAAGTCTTCTTCGATCTTTGCTAAGGCATCAGCAACTCTCATTTCATTAGGGGCATAAACCTGAAACAGTATTCTCTTGGATCTGAGATAACCATCATTCTTGCGATCGCCAACATTGCCCCAAGGCCGCACTCGAATAAAGTCTCCATTCGGGTATCGTTTCTCCATCAGATCGGCAAAGAAATCCTGAAACGCGTTGCCTTTCAGGCGTAAAAAAGCGCACTCAAGGGCCTTTTCATAATAAGCCCTGCTATCCTCTTTATAATCCCTTGCCAAGTCTCTTTTGCCTTCTGAATATCAATCTTT
>CAZBTJ010000117.1:0-17352 GCA_964494325.1 uncultured Pirellulales bacterium | reverse complement strand
CGGCGAACAGGATTCTCACCTGTTTTATCGTTACTCATGCCGGCATAATCACTAGTATCCGCTCCACGGCTCGTTTCCGTACCGCTTCAGCGCTGAATACTACGCTCCCCTACCATGTATCAAAAGATACATCCGCAGCTTCGGTATTCTACTTATTCCCGTTCATTATCGGCGCCAAACTGCTCGACCAGTAAGCTATTACGCACTTTTTAAATGGTGGCTGCTTCTAAGCCAACATCCTGGCTGTCACAGCAATCCAACTTCCTTATGAACTTAGCAGAATTTCGGGACCTTAGCTGGCGATCTGGGTTGTTTCCCTCTTGACCACGGACGTTATTGCCCATAGTCTGACTCCTGAGATAGTCTCTACGGTATTCGGAGTTTGGTTGGGGTGGGTAGGCTGGTGGCCCCCCATCCCCATTCAGTAGCTCTACCCCCGTAGAGTAGTTGCTCAAGGCTAGCCCTAAAGCTATTTCGGAGAGAACGAGATATCTCCAGGTTTGATTAGACTTTTACTCCTCCCCACAGCTCATCCCCTAACTTTTCAACGTTAGTGGGTTCGGTCGTCCAGGGATTATTACATCCCCTTCCACCTGGCCATGGGTAGATCACCTGGTTTCGCGTCTACCACCTACGACTGGATCGCCCTATTAAGACTCGGTTTCCCTGCGGCTACGTCCCTTAAAGACTTAACCTTGCCGTAAACGGTAACTCGCCGGCTCATTATGCGAGAGGCACGCGGTCACCCATTATCCCGAAGGATCATAGGGCTCCCACAGCTTGTAAGTGTATGGTTTCAGGTACTTTTAACTCCCCTAATAGGGGTACTTTTCATCTTTCGCTCACGCTACTTTGCACTATCGGTCGCTGATTAGTACTTAGCCTTGGAGGGTGGTCCCCCCAGCTTCACACAGAGTTCCACGAGCTCCGTGCTACTCTGGTACACCAACAATTAGTTCAAGTTTTCACATACAGGACTATCACCTTCTGTGGTCGGACTTTCCAGACCGTTTTGTTAACCATTCCTAATTTTGTGTCGGTGCCCGCAACCCCAAGAAGTAAACCTCTTGGTTTGGGCTATTCCGGTTTCGCTCGCCGCTACTAACGGAGTCTCGGTTGATTTCTTTTCCTCCAGGTACTGAGATGTTTCAGTTCCCTGCGTTCGCTTCTCATGGTCTATACATTCAACCATGGATGATAGAGTCAGGTTGCCCTGCTCTAACGGGTTACCCCATTCGGACATCTCGGGATTAACGAATGTTAGGCTTCTGCCCCGAGCTTATCGCAGCCTACCACGTCCTTCATCGCCTATCAGCGCCTAGACATCCCCCATACACTCTTAGTAACTTGACCACATCAATCTTTGATTGATTGACCATTATTATATAAGGATAAATATACCTATCCTAGGTACGCTCTCGATTTTGTTGTAGGAGTCTTGTGTCGGAAAAACAAATATTACCACAAGACTCACCACACGCATCTGCATATTAACTTTTCAAAGAACTATAAACTAGTAAGCGGTTTTTAGTTTTCAGTTTTCAGCACTGGCAGAGCCAATTCCAAACATTTTCAACTAATCGCCGGTTTTACTCAACAATGGAGGCGATGAGATTCGAACTCACGACCTACGGCTTGCAAAGCCGCCGCTCTCCCAACTGAGCTACGCCCCCGAACCAAACATTCATACTGTGTTTATTAAGGTTTAAATTCATGAACATGAATGTAAACTCAAAACCAGTAATGGGCCCGGGTAGAGTCGAACTACCGACCTCACCCTTATCAGGGGTGCGCTCTAACCAACTGAGCTACGAGCCCTTAATCAATTCGAATTGTGTATTTGACAATACTCAACTCTTATTGGCTTCGTGTCGGTTTTACTATCAATTTCTAAAAGAGCGATAAAAAAACCGCTAATCGTTTCGTCGTCTAGCGGCTGAAAACAAGCATAATACCGAGTGTTTCCGTTGGCGTCAAATCAATTATTTAAAATTTTTGAACTTTTTAAATTTTCAATTTTTGGCCCCTGTTTCGTGGCTGCTGTACCGTTCGAATCAGGATCAGGATAATAGTGACCTATCACCGCACCGTCAACACCTTTTTGAAATTTAAATCAAAAAACTTTCGAGGACGGATTTCGCGGTTAGGCATACCGCAAAAAATCCTGTCGCCACATACAGGATAAACCGGCTATGTTTTTCATTTATTATCTTTACATGCGATACTTGGTAGGTTATAGTCTGTCTAGTGGCGAGAAGGCCTGCTTGCATGAAACCGCTTGAGAAGTTGGAAGATACCTAGCATTTCTCATTCTGCGGTCAATGTCTGTTTTTTTACGCAACAATAAACTTTTCTGAAAGGAGAGTCTATGTTAAGGCTAACCAATATCGTGCTCTGTTTGCTTTTGGCCACCAGTATCGCTTACGCGAATGATAACTTACTTCACAGCACCCGTTCATATGATCAGAAGCAGGTTTCAATGTCAACCAACATGAACTCGTGCATTGCCGTCTGGAACAGTTACAATCAGGACGCCTCTTCGGGGGGCATTTTTGGAACAATCCTTAATCTTTCCCAGGCTGAAGCACGCAAAGAAATCCAACTGAATCAAGAAAGTCAAGGTAACCAAACTCAGCCTGATGTGGCAGTCTCGGTTGATGGAAGCTTTGCTGTTTGCTGGCGAGGTCCTTGGAAAGAGCTGGATAATGAAAACATCCTTTTTCGACTTTTTGACTGCAATGGCATGCCTCTAACAGGGGATATCTTGGTGAACACAATAACAGACGGTATTCAGCGATTGCCACAAATTGCGGCATTGCCTTCAGCTGGCTATGTGATTTCCTGGGAGTCGCACACGTATCCCAATCGCAATAAGAAAGCTGTCTGCCTTCGAATATTTGATCCCAATGGCCTGGCTGTCTATGATGAGGTACTTGCAACGGATCAATCATATGCTGCCCGTCATGCCGACGTTTCAGCAAAGGGGCCAGATCAGTTTATTTTAACCTGGTTAAATGACCGGACAAACGACAGTGTATGGGCCAGGACTTTTGACCTGAACGGAGGCCCTTTGAGCGATTCCTTTCAAGTGAACGAAACCTCTTTTAAAACGTTAACCTTTCCGAAGGTATCAACCAATGATTCTGGCGAATTTGTCGTGGTCTGGGACGGAGATCCCAATAGTGGGGCTAAGGATGACATTCATGTGCGTTTTTTTGATGCGAACAGCGTGGCGCTTTGCCCTGATTATCAATTGAACGTTTCAACTCTAGGGGCCCAACAAAACCCCGTTGTTGCCCTAACCACCCCTCTCTGCGCTTTGGTGGCCTGGGAAAGCAATCATCTGGCTTCCGAACAGGGTTGGGAAGTGATGACCCGCTTTATCGATGTCAATGGCTTAGTATGTGGACCGGAGGAGTGCATGATTAATAATCGTATTGGGGATCAACGAACCCCCTCTTTGGTGATGACTTCAAACGGTATTTTCGTGCTTGCATGGGAATCATCCCAGCCAGAGATTAACAACACCGATATCCACTATTGTTCTGGCCGGTGCCCCTCTTCATCTGACATCAATGCGGATTCTCGCATAGATTTTCAAGACTTCTCATGGTTGGCTCAGTTGAGGCAAAGTGGTTCGCCAGACACCCCGGATGTTTCATTTCCTTATTGGGCAGATTTGACTTTGTTTTGCGATGAGTGGCTAACGCGGTCTGTGGCCACTTCCACACCGAAATAACCGAGAAAAGTACCCAAAGAAAATGGTGGCGATGGGCCATTGCCCGGCTCATCGTCACCGTTTCTGAAGGAGGATAGATTTAAAACTGCGTCTTGTTTCTAATGCTTTGGACAGTCATGCACAGACTTTGTTCCAACTTTTCTGATAGTTTATGCATAAGAATCCAGCTGGCATGAATCTAGACTTCTTATGACTTGATACGGACTCCCAAACCGACTGGCGCACGCGTTAGATGATTTTTCTTCTTTCTTGCTGCACGTCCCTTGTGCATCAACGTACCCTTTGGAGCTGTTTAGCAGCCTGCTCTGAATCACTTTACAGATTATTTTCTTTCTCATTTCACCACCCCATTTTCAATTAGGGTAACAAATTGAAATGACCTGTTCAAGTGCACCACTGCTTCAAAACCAACCCATATTTCATTAATATTTGCGAGACCAATCTCGAAACCACCAGGGTCTCTATTATTGGACAAGTGTGAGTTATTAGGCTATGATAAGCATGTATTTTGAAAAGTTTTTTTGCACGATCTAGGGATGTTTTGTATGCAAATTAGAAGTCAGTGCCCAGGATGTGGATGTACAGTATATCTGGATGAACAAGCGGCAGACAGGCGTATTCGGTGTGTCCAATGCAAACATCTATATAGCGTACCAAGTCTGGATAACATGCCTCACGCAACACAGATTATAAAAAACTCGAAGTCTTCCCTTCATGTGGACGAAGAGGGAAACACATTTGCGTGACCTTCCTGAGCTACGTGCCAAGCACGCCCCAAAAGCATTCTAGCATGCGCCGAGCGGGCCATTTTCGAAGCAAACGTTCAGAATTGTCCTGTATCCAAGGCAATATTAGGAGTAGCATAATTGCCTCAACAGCCACGTTTTCCAATATTGATATGTGTCGCTGTACACCAAATAGCGAAATCTTACCCTCAACAATCCTGTCATGGCCAAATTCTGACAGAGATTCTGTTTCGCCTGAGTCTATCAAGCGAAATACGTCTTCGCTATTTGCAATTAAGCTGTCTATTGCCAACCATGATCCACTATTTGAGGTGATCCCCCGAAATCACCCAATCTCTCTCCTTGATTTATTGCGGAACATCAGGACTTATTTGATGTGTTGGGATCCCCCACAAAAGGTTTTTGGTGGCTCTTTTCTGAATTTTGACCGGAAATACCAAGTGCATTTTCAATTAATTGCGTTCGATTCAGCAGCATATCCAGCTTCATCTCCACTCGGTTTAGCTGAGTTGACGCTGAATTGATGTTGAGTTCCATTGTGTCGAGCTGCCGGCTGTTTATGGCCAAAACACGATCGACCATACGCTCATAGGCTTCCAATGCCTTGACTGAATCACTTTTAAATAAGGATTCTGGAATCTGAGGGTGAATCTCATACGTTTTGCCTCTAGCACCCTGAGCCCCAGTGAGTGCCCAGATAAGAACAGCACACCCGAGTATCACTATCACTTTCTTAAACTTTGCATTCATCATAATCGCAACTCCTGACCAGGAAACCTTTATGCTCGTATCGTCACTTTTCAACTCGAGGTGAGCCTAAAGCATGGCCATTATTTCATGCAATAATGGAATACTTTTGTAAAAAGGTAGATTGCGAAAAATGTCCGATAATGAAAACGGCGATAGGGGTGGGATAATGCAGCTCCAATTCAACAACAAGCACCATGGCTGCGATGAGTCGCCTTATGAAATCATTGGGCACTGGGAAGCCCGATAAATTTGGCTAGAAGTAGGCATTTACTACATTAAGTTGCTGCTGAAGCCCTGCGATAGTGGCCTCAAGGCGACTGTATTTTGCAGTCAATCGAGTCTGCAAAGTTTTCAAACGATCTTCTTCATCAGTGATTCGGTCTTTCATACGCGTTATCTTGGCCTCAAGCGAGTCTGCACTGATTTCAAAACGTCCACCCACGCTGGTGGCATCTTTGAGCAAGTCCTCCAAAATACCCGCTACCCCCTGTTTTACACGGACAATCACAGGGGTGGTATATCCATACTCCCCTGCCTGTGTCAAATCGACCGAAATCTGCATCGAATTTTCTGGCCACTCAGGATTTCCATCGTCATCAAACTCACTGGCACCTGTGATCAAGATACCTGTCCAGGTGGCAGTCCGCCATGACGTATCATCTTCTCCTTTTATATAGGCTTCGGTAATGACATTGCCTTGTCCCAGATCCTCAACCTTGACCTTTACGTGAAAGACACCTGCTGACGTGTATTTATCACTGCCCCCATAAAATGTAACAACATCGCTATCACTGTTTCCACTCTTCGTGGCCCCAAGTAGCTCCAGAACAGCTTTGTAATCATCTTCAAGAGCATCATCAAAGACTGATTTGTCAAATTCCATCATGCCTTCACCGTCAAAGGAAAGGCCGATGTCGCTGGCTTGAATGTAACTGTCTGTGGTGTCAACAAACCCTTCTATAATCCCAAAAAAAACCTCTCTCATCTGAGTTTTAACCAAGCTAACAGCCATATCTTCGCTCAAGAGCCCCATTTTACCTGTAGCATCATTATATTCGGTATTCAGCTGAAGTTCTGCCAAGAGGCTGTTGTATGCTCCAACTAGAGCCGCAACCTTGGAACTTGCGGCCCCTGTATTTCGACTCAAGGAAACTGAAACGGGTGTATCTGCCTCGGTCTCCTCATAGATCGTAAGGTTCACACCTGAAATTGCGTCAGAGATCGTATTACTATTGCGAGTAATCCAGGGATTTACCCCCTGCACTGATTGGTCTACAGTCACTTCGGGCGAGCCTGTGCCTGTCAAGGAGGAATCATCAATCATAATCAGAGAAACATCGCCAAGCGTGTCAGCAAAGGTGAATTTAAGATCTCCCCCTGTTATGTCAGTTGTAGCTGTCACCGTAATATCGCCAGAAACCACGCTGTCCAATGCTTCCAGTGCAGACTGAATCGTGGCCGCATTGGCATCATAGGCAATATCTGCTGTAGTTCGACCCTTGTATGATAAATTATAGGTTCCGCCAGTCACCGTACCGGCTGACACAATCGCAGTCTGTTCTTCAGAAACAGCTGCACCAGTGGGATAACCATCTACTTTAATACGCGAATTTTGAGCATTTTGTGTACGAATAAAGGAGGTTGCTCCAAAGGATGCCAAATCAGCGGATGTTCCTCCTCCCTCTTTGAACACGGCCAGAGTAGGCACATCTAAGGTGGCAGATGAGCCATTGGCATTGTACGTCAGGGAAACAGAGAGGCTGCTGGTCCCTGGCGTCGTATCAGTAACCAGGATTTTTCCGCTATCCAACCTGGCCTTGACATTGCCACCAAAGGCGTCCTCAATTTCCTGAAGTAGATGATCAATCGAAGTATAACTCGTAAGACTTAGGTCAACTTGCGTTATGGCATGGCCATAACGATCCGTACCAGTAATTTCTATGACCTCGCCACCGTCTAAGCTGTTGTCACCAAACTGGCTTAGCTCAATCATCTTTGTGGAGGTGAGTGCATTGCTCTCAGAATCAGAGTCCAGAGTCAATGCTTCGTCAGCAGTCCAGACCTCAGTACTGGTGGAGTTCACAGAAATGCGATGGTCTTCCCCAGTATCCTGGCCGCTTAACATTAAATGATATTGCCCACCCTGATACAGTAAACTCGCGGTGACGCCAGGATTGCTTTGTCCATTGTTTATTAGATTCACAAAATCCTGCAACGTGGTTTCGTTGGCAGCCGTGGTAATGGTCACCTCTTGATTGTTGTAGGAATAGAGAAATGATCCTTCTCCTACGTAATCTGTCTTATAGTCGAATGGTGACACATCCTGAATCCAGGTTTCGCCGGTAGCCAATTGATCCACTTCTATCGAATGAGACCCTGGGTTGGCATCTTCAGTGGCGGTGAGTGTTACCTTATCCGTATCACCTGAAGTCACAGTAAACGCCACAAGATTGTCCACATCAGATAATGCTGCAGCCGCACTTGTCAATGAAGAAGACGATGTCTTTAGCTTCTTCAAAGCTGCATCCTGAGCCTCCAGCTCCATCTGCTGCACTTGCAGGGTGGCTTTCTTCCGCCCCTCAACAGTAATCAGCTGTGAAACGATGCTATTTGTATCGATACCGGTCGCAATGCCGGACATTTGTATATCAGCCATAATCAGCCCCGTGATAATCCATCAAAGACAATTTCTATAATAAACGTCATCGGTTGGAGCTACGATACACAGCCAGCATTTTTTTTGTGGTTTGTACCAGTTTTAACTCATCTTTTGTGATCTCTTTGGCAGCCCCCAGCATCAATTCGAGCCGCTTATACTTTTGAATCACAGATCCCTTCAGACCCTGACAAGAGGGATATTCAAAGGCTTTCAGCTGAGCCACTTCGTTGGCCAGGACCGAAGACTCCTCCATGACACGCTCGACATACTCAAAATAACCTTTTTCAGCACTGGAAATCTGGTCATCCAAGAGAAACAGAAGCCGATTCACCAGAGCCAACGCATCCGTCTCCTCAGACACAATTACACCTTCTCCCTGATTGCCCCTTGTTGTATGAGAAGCCCTCGCTCAACTTCTTCAAGCAAATCGACAGCATCCTTATTGTCTGCATTGAGCCCAAGAAGCGTTTCAAGCGTCCTTTTTGACTGCCAAAAACGACTTTCCTTCATATATATAGCAGCCAATGAAAACAAAACAGACTCATCATCTGGGTGCATTTCCAAAAATACCTCCAGATAATATATGACCTTGGCAAATGTACCCATCTGGCAAGAGGACTGAAACAAGCCCAAGAGCGCGGTTAGATTGTCTGTATCACGATCCAGACACTTGAGGTACATATCGAACGCTGTCTCAAAAGCCCCTCGCTTCTGAGCAATCATGCCAAGCCCTGCATACGCCTGAGAACAATCTGAATCCAAACGAGATGCCACACGAAATGCAATTTCGGCGTCATCCAGAAGATTCTTTTGTAGTGCCACCACGCCCAATCCCACATAAGGACCTGGTTCGTCAGGACTCAAGAGAGCTGTTTTTTCATAGCAGGTCTGTGCCTGAGCATACTGTCCCACAGAGACGTAACAATCCCCCAGCTCCTGCAATTCTTCAAATTGACGCGCAGTCTCTTGAGTCATCAGATTCTCGTGCTCCATATTCATGCCTAATCTGTTCCTCTAAACATCCTTGCCCCCAAGCCTAAACTTTATACCACGGTGGCTTGTTGGGCATTTTTTTTGTGGCGTACAACTTCAACAATGGGTTCCAACACAGGCTGCCTGGGCTCCATTGCCAATGATCGTTTTAATGTGGACAATGCCTCTGACAAATCGCCGGAGTCTATGAGAACCGTCGCAGCCCGATTTAGTATGTCGACATGCAATATGCCGAGTCGCTCCATATCATCAAACAGTTTGGCTGCCTCGCCCCCCCGCCCCAATGAAAGATAGGTCTCAAACAGATTCCACATGATTTCTGGCGAATCTGATGCGTGCTTCCGAGCTTTTTCCAAATAAGGAATCGCATCTTTGGCATGGCCCTGGCACCATAGAATAGTCCCTGCATCGTTCAGTGCCTCAGCATCATTGGGCATATCTTCCAGATACGATTTAATAAACTCTAGCGCCTCTGGGTACTGGCGTTTTTCCGCCCAATCCAATGCCTGTTGGTATTTCTCTGGTTTTTCTTTTGATTCGCTGATCATATGACATCCTTTGCAATCAAGCAGTTGGCTAACATCTTATTATTTGAAAATGCAATTTCCGTGCCTGAAACTCGAACCCCCATTACAAACGATTGATATAGCTTAGATAAAACTCGATGTCCAGATATCAAACAACCCGTGTCTGCCCGTGCCTCATATCTGAACTGTTAAATGAAATCGAGCAGAGAGGTGGACAAGAGCTTACTAGCCACCTTTAGTGACATCTCATACAACACTTCATGACGAGCCAGATCAATCGCAATTTGTGCAATATCTGCTTCTTCCACAGAGTTCTTCTCCCCCTGTACATTGAACTTGATGTTATCCAAGCCATCAATGTGGTTCTGTAGAAAACCCATTCTCGCCCCTATACTTACTTGCTTCTGGGCAAGCAGGCTATTTAACTCCTGAATACTACTTGAAGATGCTTCAATCAGTCCAGCCTGTTGCGAATCCGTCAGATTATGTGTATTGAGGAGCACATCCCGGAGATTGATCAACACATTAAACACATCGTACGTACCTGGCACACGCACCATATCAGTCCCGGTAGACGTAATGCTGGTAGCATCGACATAAAGTACCTCGCCGGCGGCATTGGTCACGGCCAAATTGCTCACATCACCGACCAGAGGTACAGTGACCTCAGTTGTTCCACCATCAATAGACAGCTTGTAATTTGTGCCATCGTGCGTCACAGCCAGCCAAATATCACCTTTGACATTGGAAGTACCTGATCCTATGCCAGCGCCGGTGACATCTTCAGTAAGCTCGGGGGCTTCCCGATTATCTGACGTAAATAATTCGGAGCCATTATAAAAGACCTTTGACATCACGCCCGGGGACAACTCAACAATTCGGGATTGTTCGCTGCCCACATAGGTCACTGACTCAATTTGCCCCCCAGACCGTAACACCGCATAGGGCGCTGCGTTGGTGGCGTTACCCCCAAAAATGGATTGCCCCATTGCCTCCGTATTCGCAGAAGAAACCACACGTTCCAATGTATCATTAATCTGTTCTGCCATCCTCGAACGTGCTTGCTGTCCCGTCTCTCCGTTACCATAGGTGCCACTGGCAATTTGAGTTAAATTGACTCTGACTTCAGCCAACGCGCCGGACATATCTTCAAGGGCTGTCGAGGCAACCTGCATCAGGTCTGACACCTCACTGATATTGGTTATGTAATTGTCTAATGATCGTTCCTGTGTACTCAACCCCATAACTCTATAGGCACCCGAAGGGTCATCTGAAGCACGATTTATTCTGGAACCGGTAGAGGCCTGTTCTTGAAGCTGTGCCAGAACTTCAGTATTCCGGTACAAAGCGAAGCTCACATTATTGTAAGTACTATTTAGAATGCCACTCATTTCATCCCTTAATATAGCATCGTAAAGCTATATAAATGTCATCAAACTTTCCAGGGCCGTTTGTACCGTTGTCAAGTACTTGGCCATGGCCTGAAACATTTGCTCAAACACCAGCAATTGAGCGGCTTCGTCGTTGATATCCACACCACTGATTTCACTCTGTTGATTGGCTAGATTCTGAAGAATATCTTCAGTGTTTTTTAGTCGCACTTCTTTAACGGATAAGTCCTGCCCTACATTGGTCACCATGCGTCGATAAAACTGCCCACATGAAATGTGACCCAAAGACGTAATACTTTTGTCTCGGACAGACGCCAATCGCATGGCATTTGAATTATCAGCCTGGCCCGACACTGAAGAACTCGCCACACGCCCCATATCATTGACAATATCAGAACTCATTGCGATTGTGGTGGCAGATGATCCTTCGAAGAACGTATTAAGCCCTGTTGTCGCAAGAAAACCCGACGTATCAGAGTCCGCCAAAATATCGAGAGAAAAACTATCCCCTGCCACCAGGTCTCCAATACCAAGGGACACGGTCACGCCAGTCTCACCAATGGCAAGCGTGTCCCCTGCAGCATAGCCGCTCCCAACATTGAGTCTGGCAACGGTGTCTCCACCATCATCTGTGACCGTCAACGTCAAGGGACCAGAAACACCCACATCGCCTGCACCCACCACTGTGAAAGTAAATGTATCATTGGTAGTCCCCGTATACACACCGCCCGAAGAAACAGCAGGATCGGAAGTTCCGCTAAAACTAATATCTCCAGAAGCTGGCTCTGTCAGTACCTCAGGCAGAAAATCAAATGTGTAACCCGGTGCAGCACTGAGGTACACTTGGTTAGACCCACTGATGGATGCACTCAGATTTGCCACATTCGCAGTGATATACTGTGCCACTTCGGTCAATGTATCAGAAGCCGCATCCTGCAGAACAGGTACGCGGGATCGCGCCACATCACCGGTTGCCGTATTGGTCACTCGGATATAGGTATACCCTGCAGTCACACCTGGCAAATCAGCCAAAGCATCACTGCTATTGATCCGACCTGTCAAGTCTGAAAAGGCCCCTGAAGACCCCACACCCTGTACATGGTATTCGTTCATATTCTGAATAATGGCACTGGCCAAAGAGTCTATATCAGTATGAAGATCCTGGACAAGGGTGTTTTTTAGAGATATGAGTGCGCCAATGGTCCCACCCTGTAGATTTGTATTGACAACAGACGACCCCACAACGGAAATACCGAGGGTCTGCGCTTGTGCTGATGACGCTTCCAATTCCCTGGCAGCCCCTCCCATAACCAATGGGATACCACCTGCATTGACATCCACAACATCGTGCTCACGATACTGAACCGAAACACCAAGCAGTTCCGAAATCTCGGAAATGACCTGATCTCTCTGGTCAATCAAATTGTTGGCTTGCTTGCCCCCCGTAGAGACTTGCATCACTTGACGATTCATCTCGGCCACCTGTTCGGCGAGAGCATTGACCCTATTAATAGCCTCAACGGCCTCAAGCCGAATGTTCTCCTCCAAACCGGCCACGGTCTGACCCAAAGAACGAAACTGACTGGCCATGGCATCAGCTTCAGACACCAATTGATTTTGATATACCGCATCCCAAGGGTGTAGACTTAAGTCATCTAAAGCATTAAACATAGAATCAATGGCCGCGTTGAGCCCACTTCCCTCAGTAGAAAGCTCCCCCAGTGCACTCTCCAAGGTACTTAATGTAACTGTTTCGCGATCCACTTGGGCTAAGTTGGCCTTCTGTTTCAGAATCTCCTGCTCCATCAAAATGTCAATCTTACGAACGATCTGCTCAACCTCAACACCCTGCCCGGCTGCAATGCTGGCCGCTTGACCACTCACCGTAGGGGTCAACACCACCTCTTGCTTGTGGTATCCCTCTGTGGCAGCATTGGCAATATTATTACCCACAACATCAAATCCGGCTTGCGCCGCACGCATACCACTGAGAGCGATGTCATAACTTGACATGGATAGACTCCATCTTTCTTTGTTTTAGAACTGCAAGTTAACCAATGCAGACGATCGCTGATGTTCCGAATTACCCCTAGCAGAGTAGGTCAAATGGCTCTGCGGTGTATTATGAAACACACTATTAAGCAACTGACGGTTAAGTCGTATACAATCCGCCAAAAACATGACAGTGCCTTGACGTTGATTGTGCAATCTTCGAGTTTGTGTCTTCAAATGAGCTTTCATCTGGGACACCTGGTTTCGAAGCTCGCCCGTTAGCAACTCTTCCAGCCGTGTCAATGTCAATTGCTCAAACGGCAGACCCAGGACTGTCGCCAAATCGCCACGAATGGACTGACGCCTTCGTTCAAGCTCTGGCATCAGATTTTCATGGGTCCGGATTTCTGTGAACAGCGCCTCTAAGCCAAGTTCATCCCGCTGCATCACTCTTTCCTGCAATTGAGTCAACCACATCGAAATTTGGGCCATGGCCTCAGATTCCTGCTTCAGCACAATCAGTAATTCCAGGACCCACCGCTCAATATCCAGCGTCTGTGTAGTCATAGTACCTGTTCCTTATCGGCATCCACCACTGGATTTTTGTCCATAGAATGTGCCACATATTGCTCAATACTTTTGGCCAATCCAAGACTTCCATTCTCTGACAAGTTTTTTGCCAACTGCATTCTAAAGATACCATCAATCTGCTTAGCAGCCCCATCCTTGTCTTCATTGAAAGAATCCACAGTCGCACTCATCTGGTCCAGAAGATTACTAATGAACACAGACTCAAACCCCTGAGCAAACTCCTTGATTTTTTTGCCATCGGCCTGGTCTTTGTCGGACATCCTGTCAACAGTTCGTAGGGATGTTATGTCTTGCATGGGTAATGTGGGATCAATATTCATACCATAAACCTTGCTTACATTATTTCAAGTTTTGCCTGCAAGGCACCAGCGCGCTTTAAGGCATTAAAAATGGCGATCAAATCTCGGGGCGTTGCACCAATAGCATTCAAAGACTTGGCCAATTCTGACACAGTCACAACCTTGGGGACAGGCACAAGAAAGCCTTCAGACTCTTCGACCTGCAATAACGTTTCGTCTAACACTTCAGTGGTCGCACCTTCTGTAAACGGCGTATTGGGCTGAGACACATTCTTTTGTTCTTTTACCTTGACAATCAAACTGCCCTGCGAAATGGCCACCTCGGAAATGCCCACATTCTCGCCCACCACAATGGTACCAGTACGTTCGTTGATGACCACCACAGCCGGGATATCCACAACCACCTCGGGCTTCATAATATCCACCAAAAAAGCCGAGAGTCCCGCTTGCGTCACAACCTCGGGCACTTCAACCTTGATCGTGCCAGCATCTATGGCAATCGAACTATCTACAAACTGACTATTAATCGCCTGACTGATGCGTTCAGCGGTCATAAAATCATTATTCCTCAAACTGAGTGTTACAAATCGCCGAGTCCCTACCTGTTCGACAAATTGTGAAATCTCAGAACGCTCCACCACAGCGCCACTGGGAATACGTGCCACCGTCTGATGGTTCTTGGACATAGACGACTGGGCACCTGAGGCAGCCCATCCCCCTATAAATACACTGCCGTCGGCCACAGCATAAACCTGACCATCCGCACCGTATAATTCCGTCATTAAAAGTTTGCCCCCTGACAAACTCTCCGCATCTCCCACTGAGGAGACGTCTACATCCAAACGCGATCCCTCACGGGCAAAAGGGCCCAACTGAGCCGTCACAATAACAATGGCAATATTGCTGCTTTTCATATCATTGGTGGAAAACACCAGACCAGAACGACGCAATATATTGGTCAACAACCGCTGCGATGGCAGCGAACTATCACCGGTGTCAGCCAAGCCAACAACCAAGCCCACACCTTCCAGTGTATTGCTCCTAACGCCCTGAATATCCACAATATCTTTAATGCGTTCAGCCTGAACTGCCGCTGAAATCATCAGAATAAAGCAAAGAACAGCACTTTTAATTTTCATGTCCTACTCTTTCATTGAAGATTAAAACGGCCAAAGGATATCAAAGAACGTGCCCAGCCACCCATGCTTGTTGTAGGCTTTGGACACACCTTTTACAGTGGTAGACAGGTAAAAATTGGCCACCTGACCACTGGCAATGGTATTGTCAAAAGCGATATCACTGGGGCGTACAATACCCGTCACTTCCAGAATTTGAATATCTTCTGCAATGTTCCGTTCTCTGCGTCCCATCACCACCAGATTCCCATTGGGTTGAACATCCTGAACCACCACCGTAATGGTGTCTGCAAATGTACGATTATCCACATACTCTGAACTACCGGTCAATACATTGCTGGACGTCGCAGACACCCCCACGCCCGGCATGCGAGGCATCAGATTGTGGTTGTCGGTCACCACGCCCAATTCACCATCAAAGCTGGAGGACTTGGAAGTCTGCTTGTTCAGATCTCGCTCTACCGTATTGTTGGCATTACTGGATTCAACGATTTTGATCGTCAGAATGTCCCCAATCTTACCTGCGACATCATCAGCATATAGTTCTTTGGTGGCACTACTTTTTTTTGCCCAAATCGAACCTGCGGACGTAACTGATCCAAACCCTAGTACCAACAGCATCACGGTGGGCAAACCTATCCATTTGTAAAATTTCATTTTTATGCCTCAAGAGTTTAAAGAACGGGTGCCACGCTGCCATCTGCATTGATTTGGGCCATAATCACTCGCTTGGAATCGGCATTCCTCACCTTAATCACATCCCCTATGCGACCCTCCTCCTGTGCGACGCCCATGGCAGACACCATGAGACCCAGATGATCCAGACGAATCACCACACTTTGCCGCCGTTTGACCAGGATGGCCTTCGCTGGCACCCCAATCATGCCCGGTCGAATCACCATACCGGCAGAAAGCTTTCTTAACGCCGTCAGACCTTCACGCACCACAATTTTGCCCTCTGCATTCTTGATCCATAAGGCATCATCCCTGGTTTGCATAAGGCGATTGGATACCTGCTCAACCACTCGCACAAGACTGTGGTCTATGGCCGTACCTGGCAAAATATCCACATTGGTTACCAATCGATAAAACCGGTATTTCAATGCGAATATAATGTCTCGAAAGGCCAACTTGTCATCCTCTTGAAGCACTTCCACTCGCACACGAATCTGGTTATGGGTCACCTGTTTGATGGTTCCAATCTTCAAAGACAAGGGCTGGTCCGCGCCGGGCACAATGACATTGGCCGGCCTCCGAACCAAGGCGATCTGACTTACCATGTCGCTCATGGGAAAGTCCTTGATGGCTTCGCGAGCCACCTTGGCCAAAACCTCTGGAGTCACAGTCTGGGTCTGCTGCTGAATCACGATTTTTTCTGCACCGCTTAAAGTGACATCAGAGGCACGAACACCCAGACTGGCCAATCGACTCAAAATGGTATTCCGATCTACCACAACTTGACCCCCTGGCGCTGCAATTCGCCCCATGGGCAAGGTGCTCACCTTTTTGACCAGTGCTTCATCGCCCCTTAGAATAGCAACCTGCCCCAGGCTGGGCACGCCACCTTTAATCTTCATGGTGCGAGGCATGTAAATGCGTAGGACTTGAGTCCGTGTCTGCGCCCAAACAGGCCCACTCAAAACAATGAGAGAGAGCCATAAAATCCAATAGGTTTTATTCTTCATTATCGTATCACAGATTAAGTGGCAGATTGAATGGCATTACGCAACATATCATCACCCGCCTTGATGGTTCGTGAACACACTTCATAGGCACGTTGAGCTGTAATCAGATTCACCAATTCGGTCACCATCTGAACATTGGACTTTTCCAAAAAACCACCCTGAAGTGTGCCATATCCGCTGTCTCCGGGTTGACCTAAAGTCGGCGTACCACTGGCTTCAGTCTCTGCATACAAGTTATCCCCTTCACTGGACAGCCCAGAGGAATTGGAGAATCGGGCCATTTGAATGGGCCCGAGGACAGACATCGTGCCAGTCTCATCCACCACATTGATACTGCCATTTTTCCCAACCGTAATACGCACTGCATCTGTCGGTATTGTCACGGCGGGTTCAATAAGATATCCGGTAGAAGTCGTCAACTCTCCGTTGGGACCCTTTTGTAACGAGCCATCACGCGTGTAGCGTGTAGAGCCATCTGGCATGGAAACCTGCAAGAAACCGTCTCCAGCAATAGCCACGTCCAAATCCCGGCCTGTATTGACGAGTTCTCCGCCGGAAAAAACCTTGACAGTACCCGCGACACGAACGCCGCTGCCCACTTCGGTACCACTGGGTGACGTGACACCCGGGGCCATCTCAGAACCGAACTCTTTCATGCGCACATAGAGCAGATCCTGAAAATCAATCTGACTGCGCTTGAACCCGTTTGTATTGATATTCGCCAAGTTATTAGCGGTGACATCAACCATCATCTGCTGGGCACTCATGCCCGTGGCTGCGGTTGAAAATGCTCTTAACATAGGAAATCACTCCATTGAAAGTTTAGAAAGGCCTATCCCATAGC
>CAZBTJ010000116.1:0-17736 GCA_964494325.1 uncultured Pirellulales bacterium | reverse complement strand
TGGTGGTGGTCGAAAAAGGGCGGGAGCTCTGGGGCAGCCCCAAACTGGGTACCAACCAGGTGGCATGTGGTCAATGCCATCCCAACGGTGCCAATACCCACCCCGAAACCTACCCTAAATTTCAACAGCAATTGGGACGTGTGATCGGGATACGTGATATGATTAATTGGTGTCTTATGAATCCACTGGAAGGTAAGCCACTCAAGCTTAATGATCCCAACATGGTGGCGATTGAGGCTTATCTCGCATACGAAAGACGCGGTGTATCCCTTGCCCCAGGTAAGCACTAAGGCTCAGTTTCATATCGGGAGATCCTGGGGATTGCTGAGAGCTTTAAATAGATGCCTCGATACCTCGGTCGGCATAACAGAGTCGCATTGTGCGATTACTTCGATGGCCAGGCAAGGGTGACCCTAATGGCAGTCCACTTGCGTGGAACTTAGCCTGATGATGACGGTTAAACCATGCCAACAACGCCAGTCACCCCGAAGAATGAGGGGTCTATTAGACCAGCCCGCAACGCGATTCCGAAAAAAGCTGATAACTGAGGGCTGGAAGCTTTTCTTATTACAGCACCTTTTCAAAAGATTCCGCCGCCGGCGGCGGAATTCAATCAGCATCAAACCGTCGGCGAAGCCAGAAGGAAAAAGGGGACGGTGCTCGAATTTCAGTGTTCATGACATGTCACCAAGGCATATGCTTAAATCCGAGTACCGATCCCTAAATCCATTTCGCAGCTGGCTACGAAATCTCATGCATCCAAGGAGGCCTAGCTCCCAGCCAAACCACAAAAAAGGCACTCGCCCCGGCTCTGCCAAAAAGATGATCGATAATTGAATTTGGCCGGTAACAGCCAAATCTTTTGAGGCAGTCACAACTAAGCCAGAGTGGGTCACGTCTTAAATGTTGATTGTTATCTTTATGATATAATACTACGCTCAATATTTAAGACATGACCCTGGTAACCTCCTGGCGTGCTACCGCCCTGGTATTTAACCGTGACACTCATATACTCGCTTAGACTCGCATAAATGAATGTCACATATCACAGCTTTGTCCTGGGAATGCGTGATCAACGTTCTCACCCAACAAAAGAGAAATGGATACCTCTTCGCTAAAGCTACGCCGGCACAGGTGGGACTGTCATTTAAGTGAGCCTAAGCGAACGATGACTGTCCCGGTCGCAAGCGTGGCGAATGCAAGCCACTTGTCCAGGCGTAGTAACACGAAGACTGAAGCAAAAGAAAGAGGGTTGAATCCAAAGTATTGCCTGAATTTTGAAGTGACGATTCCTGGCTAAGAGCATAGAATAGTAATTGAAGGTTCAGGTTGCTTATCGTTCTACCAGTAGAACGGATGGGACGTTTCGTTGAGGAAGCCTAAGCGACCGCCAATGCGTCCCGGCTGAATGCTTAGGCGAAGGCAATGTTTTGCCGAAAGTAACGGTTAGCAACCAAGAGAAATTGAATTCAGCAGACGTCTGATGAATTCGATATTCAAGATAGAGCTGGATGCTACGCTGAGGTGTGAAGGTTAAGGTGGGAAGTAAGAAAGCCAGTGGCAATGGCGTGTGTCTTTTTCCCTTCACACCTCACACTTCCCGCCTCCGGCCCCGATCGTCCCATCCAGCAATTTCCTTCGAATGGTTTTGGTGTCGAATAGGCGGTTTTCTTGATGGAACCACGTCGCTATCGCAATCAGATTTGAACGAAGGAATCCAAGATTTCTTAAACGAATGAACTTAGTCTAGTCCGGTACCAATTGTTTCGGCAAAGGTCAGGAAAAAAATCAGTTTTTGTGTAAACTTAACGGGCACCCATTGTCTATCCTATGAAAACACCTTTAAGGAGTTCTTTTTGAGCCAGAACACTGCAACCGAACGGGTGCAGGCAGCCCAGTGTGGGGACCAGGCAGCCTATACCCAACTGATCAAAGACCATTACCGGTCAGTCTTTTTGACCTGCCTGGGCGTGGTCGGCAACCCCCATGATGCCGAAGACCTGGCTCAAGAGGTGTTTATCACTGGCCTGAAGCGTTTGGGCCAACTGCGTGACCAGGCCCAATTCTCTGCCTGGATCATGCAGATCGCCAGAAACCATAGTATTAACCTGTTACGCAGCAAAAGGCGTATAAAGATGAAAGCGGATCAAATCAGACAGTTGCCTGTTGGACAGGAAGCCACACATTACATTGAGGTTGAACGTGCCCTGCAGAAGTTGCCGCAGAAATTGCGTGAACCGCTGGTGATGCACTATTTCGAGGGTCAGAATGTCAAGAAGGTGGCAGAGGTTTTGAACATATCCGCTTCTAGCGTGTATCAGAGGCTTCGCCTGGCACACAGGCAATTGCATAGTCTGCTGGTCAGACAAGGAGACGTCTCATGAATGGTCCCTGTTCAAAAATACAGGAACAGATCCTGGATGCTTTGTTGGAGCCTTTAGCCCCGCAGCCACAACAAGCCCTGTTAAATCATATCGAATCCTGTCCCGACTGTACCACGTTTCAGCGGGACATCAATCAACAAATTCAGTCCCTGACGTGCCTGGGCCAAACCCTTGAAGCCGAGATGCCTGACCGTATTTCGCGATGCATTACGGCTCTGGGTCAAGCCCATCCGGCCACGCCAGGTAAAAACCTTCCGAAATGGAGATCCCTTATGTTAACACACATGATCAAGATATCTGCCGCAGCCGTAGTTGCTGTGGCCATTAGTCTGTATGCTCTACTGACACCCGAACGGGCCAACCCCGGATTTCCCACGATCTTTGCCTCTGCTGAGGCGGCTGAGAACGCCTGGTTCGATGGGCAGCAATGCGTTTACATCAAGAATGAGATTACCGTCTTTCCCACAACATCAGGGCAACAGCTGGGGTTCACCTGGATTCCCATGTGTTCCATGAAGGCAGACGGTCAGCTTCGCATGGATCAGTTAAAGCTGACTGTCACACCTGACGCCTACACCGTGGTGGATCAGGCCTGGTATGATCCGCCCACCGGCCGCTTTGTTCGACAACTGGAGACGGATCAGGACCTGGCCTTTGCCAATGCCTATGACGGGAGCATGGTCTATACCACGGCCACGTCTCAAAGCGGTCTTGAGATCCAGAAACAGATGATCACGGGCGAGTTTGTCGCACCGAACGAACCAGCACAGTTCTTTGGACTGGCCGCAGGACTCAAGTCCGGGCTCGATGAAAAGTCAACAATGATCCTTGATACGCAAAAAGACACGTTGCCTGATGGCTCTGCGGTCCACGTTTTCAAGGTGGGCACACCCGACCCAGAGGGCCGTGTTCAAGCCTACTGGCTGTTTCGAATTCGTGATGACGACAAGACCATTGCGGAGAAAGAATTCATCATCCAGGAACAGACGCAATTATTGATTCGACGTGTCAGCACCGAATATGTGGACTCCTCTGACATTCAGTGGGACCTTCGGGAACTCGCCAGTCGTGAGGTGCAGCCCAGCCAGGAGCCTCGTGTCACACTGACACCAGACATGGTGGTCTCCAATGTGTCAGTTCAGCACATGATCGAGAAATCCGACTTTGAAGCCTACATGTTCGCTCAGACACCCCCCTGGTGTGACACAGTCAAGATCACGGATGTCCTTGATCCTGCCAGCCCTGGCAAATGCATGTTTCTTTTCACCTGCCGTGCAGAGGACAAACGTCACCTGGTCCTGGTACAATCGCCCACGTACAATAAAATGCTGGGGCTGGTGATCGGCCTGGGCGATCTGGTCTACGAATCGCCCAATGGTTTCAAGGTCGTAGGCGGCGGCCGCAGTAAATGGCTGGCCAACATCCTGCTGCAAAGTGCTCAGTATGAACTCAAAGATCCACCCTCAGAGGATCGAATCGGCTTTATCCTGCAATCCCCCGAAGGAACCTATCCTGCGCTGGCCATCAATGGCCCGGTCAGTGATGAGGCACTGCACAACCTGATCGACAGCCTGATGCCTGCCAAAGAGTGGCTGAAAGCATCCAAGGCAGAGTAATCAGCAAATGCCTTGATCGAGGACGTATTTCAGCATAATTACCGTGACGTCAAACCGACACTCTGCTAATTTTTTGCAGAGTGTCGGTCATTTTACATAGGACTCACAGACGGTGACAAAAACCCATGTGTTGAAGTCCCTGCCACTTGGGGGGTGCTTAGCCCATGCTGATAGTTGAATTTTGCAGCTGGCTGCAAAATTCAATAGAGCAAGAAAAGGGACACTCTCTGGACGCTACGCTGAAGTTTAAAGTGCCTCCGGCATGTCATTCCCAAGTACTGTGGGGTCCGTCTAAATCAGTACGCGAAGCGGTTCAAAGCAGCTAATGGCTGAGAGCTGAATGCTGAAAGCTGTTTTTAAGAACGGCTCTATCTCACATTGCATTTGGGGCCATCGACTAACGCGCCAGCGTCATAAATAAGTATCTCCCATCTGATTCACCTTCAAACTGAGAAGGACCTTGGGCAAGCAAATTCAAGCCGTCACCCAAGTCCAAGGCTGGCTTGGCGTGGTAAACTTGTTTACCAAAGCAAAGACAATCGTAGGACGCCCTTCTTGCAGAAGGGGCACACGCAGTGTACGTGACAGCGCCCCACGCAAAAGCCAGACACTCAAAATCCGCTGCCAGCCTCCATGTCCTCCATGGTAGAGAATAGTAAAACAAGAACGCTTTAGTCCTTCTGCTATTAGATGCCTCGGCATGACAAAGTCGTTTTGTGTGGTTGTTTCGCTGGCGATTGAAGTCTCACGCACGTGGGCAAGCCGGGACAATCCATGATTCGTTGTTGGTTATTCGTTATTTGTTGTTCGTTGTTCGTCTGAAATCCGTGTAATCTGTGAAATTTGTGTCTAAAACGGCTATTAGCTCTTTTGAAACGCTTTGCGTTATCAAAACTGAGAGGCGCTTTCGATGCCATCTAACCTATGCGAATGCTTCTAACCTTCCGCTTTCAGCCGGGACAATCCACGGTCGTGCCTCCCTAAGACGCTACGCTGAAGTTTGAAGTGGGAAGTAAGAAAGCCAGTGGCAATGGCGTGTGTCTTTTTCCCTTCACACCTCCCGCCTCCGGTCCATTTCGGTACCAGAAACATAGCTCTAAGCTGCTAAAATGGAGTGACATCTGGCGCAACTGCATGCACGTAATTGAGTTAGTCTGGTCCAACCCCAATAGTAGTTCATGTGTGCCATCGCGGCTGCGCATTGCATTGACGCCTTGTTTTAAGTACAATGCAATGCAACTATTTTGCATTTAAGGAGAGAATCATGAGACACTTGATGAACGCTGTGATATGGGTAGTATTGTGGACGAGTTTTCTAGCTCAGGCCCAGGAAGGCGGATTGATACTCAATGAGATCAGTCCTTTTACCGATCTCGAACAGACAGAGCATACGGGCCCCTGGATCGAATTGATCAACACATCCCCCACCCCCGTCTCCCTGAAAGGATGGGCCGTGTCCTTTGCCACGGGTTGGCAGTTCAATCTCTCCGAAGACATCATTTGTGAGCCGAATCAGATCGTTCTAATCGTGACAGGAAACACACCGTCTGTTCCAGATCCCAACCAGGCTTTGATCATTCATGCCGGTCAGGAGGCATGGCTTCTGGGGCAAAGCGACGGGTGTGTCTTGACCGGCCCAGAGGGCCCGGTGGATGCTGTGATCTGGGGGCTGGAAGCACCGACTCTGGATATCCACATTCCGGTGGGTGCATCGGTCATGCCTGTGCAGGGATTCTATGGACAGATGACCTCAATCCATACACCCGGTGACGTGCTCGTGCGCGTATCCATTCGAGATCCCAATCAAACGGAACCTCAGGCCTGGCATTATAGATCTCAAATCAGCCAGACTCCGGGCCTGCCCAATCCACTGCCCGGCCCAGTTCACATGTATCCGTCAGATGGGAGTGAATTGGCTTCGGATACGTATTGTCACGTGGAAGGCTTGTCGTGGTCACGATACGTGACGTTTCAATTCTCACGGGATGCCGCATTTACACAGATTGAATTGGAGAAAGACGTCGAGGAAGCCGGTCTGTGGATTGATTCTCTCGATCCGGGTGACTGGTACTGGCGGGTGCGCGGGTATGCCGCGTATCCGAATGAGCCTGCTCCCTGGAGTGAAACAAGTCGCATTGTCAGAGCGACCTACGACATTGAGACATTGGCGGCTAACATGACCAAGACCGCCAATGTCGGCCAGATGCGGAAAGCTGTAAACGAACGGTTGATCACCATGTACCACACTGTGGACACGACTCAGAAGGTTCAGAATAAAGACACGACCATGCTGTGTCTGGATGGATGTAACATGACAGGTCGATGCAGTTGGTGCCAGGATCAAGGCCCGAATCGTTATTGCACACATGGCCGGATGTACTGTACACGATGCAGTGTCTCCATGATGGCTTCCACGGGTGGGCTCGAATTGAGTCAGGATCGCATTACCTATTACCTGTTCGAAGAAGCGGGTACCCAATCACAGGCTGCCACCACGAGTGGACACGTGGGTGACCCCTACAAAGATCTGGGACACAACGTGGGTACATACAGCGAGGACTGCCCTCTGCTCGTTTCGTGGATCTACGGTCAGCCCAAATCGGCATCTCAGGAAGTCTTTTACCATGACAAGATCTTCTACGATGACTCGCCTGCCATGGACAGCCTGGTGGAATTCATCAAGAACGGTAGGGCCGTATTGCGTCACTGTGCCTGGCATACCACGCTGCTGACAGGCGTGGCCACGGTGACAGAGAATGGCCAGACCAAGTCGTATTGCCGCGTCCACGACACGGGCAGACCAGGCCATGTGTACTGGGTGACCATGGCATCAACCAAAGCCGTTTATAACGAGTTTACATTTCCCCCCACCACAGGCTCCATCATTCGGGAAAACGAACTGGAGCTCTCCATGGACTCTGACAGCGACGGACTCAATGACTTCGACGAAATCCATCGCTTCCACACAGACCCCTATGTGGACGATACGGATGGCGATGGCGTGACAGACAAAAACGACATCCTTGGATATATGTTTTACATGGATGGCGATTACAGTCCACGAAACCGTGATATTGATGGAGACGGCAAAGCCAAGGAATCTGATCCCGACAACGACGACCCCTCAGATACAGGTGTGTGGGACGGCTGTGAAGACCAGGACAAAGATGGTTTCTACAATCTCGCAGGTCGAGAAACGGACTGCTTTGTCCGATCCGACGACTTTGACGCACTTAACCCGGACTGTTTCCGAGGAAAGATCAAGATTAGACATGTTTTCAATCTCGACATCCCCGCGAATGGTTTCAATCTGTTCAATGACATGGAAGAAACCATTGTGATCGGCAATGCCGCCATGGATTCACAGGAATATATACACGATCATTTCTGGTTCAGGTTGCTTCAAGCGGAAGATACCGGCCGTTACGAAGCGGACGGTGCCAGCACATTGCGCGGCCACGCCATGGTGAATCTGTCCCAAGATCCCTCCACAGAAACCTACAGCATCACTACGGACGTGGACACCGAAGAAGAAGACTTCGTCTGGGACAATTATTTTCCTGGAGGGGGCGGTGTATCCATACCTGGATGGAATCCAACCATCTTCTTCTTCAAATACAGTGCCGAATACGGCAACCCCACTTACGACCTGGGCGAAGCCATCGAGATGGAAGGGGGGCTTAGACTAGCAGGAGAACATGAACTCTTTCAGGAAATAGGGTATAGCACTCCCATGTACACCCTGACCCTGTCCTGGGACATCTGGATTTCCCCACCGGGAGATTAGGAGCCAACATCATAGAGTGCCAGTGGATAGAGAGAGCACCTGCCGCCACTTGGCCGCGTCGTTCTCAGCAATAAATAATTAGGGCTTGACGATACATTCGCAACATCCTTAGTTTACAAGGAGATGCCTTCGGTCTATAATACTTCCAGTGCATGAGAAACACTCAAATATCTCGAAAAGCCTTGCACCTGGAGATCACACGGATATACAAACGACCAAATCCCGTGGAGTGCAAAACTCATCCGAGCATGAGTCTTGAGTTCAAAAGGAGAGGAAATCACTTTGCCGCGACTATTCAGCGGTAACTCAATTCCTGAACGATGACCAACACAAAACCCTCTATCCGAAGTCATTTGTGACAAAAACTTGTGACAAGCATGCACCTTTGGACTTCGGTTGGGCTTCGGCTGATCTTCGCCCGGGTCTCCAAGTTGTTTACAGGCACTCATTAATGCTTTATACATAAAGAGTTACATGCGTGAGATTTGTTTTTCTAATCCGTAGGTCGCAGGTTCGAGTCTTGCCAAGCGTATCTTTTTTTTCTGGGTTTTGAGCCGAAAAACGGCTTAAATCAATATCTCGACACACTTTAAGGCAACCCCCGCATTCTTAACCTTTCCAAACTTTATCTTTTCTTGCCAACTGTCTTGTGCAAGTTAATACCACAGAAATACCACAAGAGTATTGCCACGTAAGTACGTACCTTGCTTCGTTACCTCAGATAGCGGGGAAGGCTTTTGAGCCTACGACCAAGATCCTTTTAGCTGGCTGTTTAATCCATTGAGAATTTATACTTGGCCCATTATTGTACTGAGCTCGCAGGCTTCAGCGAGGATTCTTGGGCGTATCAATCACTGGTGATAGCGGCTCATGCAGCACAACATTGTCAAAATATACATCCGTGGAGGACAGGCCCACGTCAAATCCCAAGCGGGCCCGATTGTCCGTGGGGTGGCTCATTGTGAATGAAGAGACATAGGTTTTCTTTGTAGTGGTCAGAGAGATCGCCTGATTGCCATTGTACACGGTCCATGGATCTGAATTTTTTCCCACAATCAACGTAATATCCCTGGGCTGGACTGCATACGCATCGAATGAAATGGTATATTCTTTTTCGTTTTCAATTCGCACATCCGATTGCCCCAAATGGATGTCCCAAGGATACGAACCGCCATGAGTAATGGCTATGGCATATTCTCCATTGACAATGGTTCCCGTGGCTCTTGCCTGGTCAAACACATTGAAGTTCCAGCCTCGATCACCATCTGAAAAATCGTGATTCTGCAGTTGACCAGGATTGGATAGTTCCGGAGTGGAAAAAAGGAACTCATCAAAGTGAGTGTCACTGGAGTAACTGCCCATATCGATGTTAAAGGCAACGTCTGCTTCGGAGCTTGCTGTAAAGAATAATGCATATTTTGTCCAGGTGTTGGTCAAAGTAAAAGTGTCTATGGCTTGCAACGAAAAATCATCGACGTTCATAATGGCAGCATTAATCTGGCTGTTTGTATGGTCATTTTTTGCCCAGAAGCTAGCAGTGTAGCGTTTACCCTGCTCAATGAACAGGCCTCGTTGTGAGATCTGGATATCCCACCCATTGTTGCCCGGTACCGTCACATGCGCCTGCAAGGAGTATTGTCCCTCATGAACATCATTTGTGTCCAGGCTGAATGCTGCGGCGCCCGGATAGTTGACGATCTTGTTCCAGTATTTGACGCCCTTTTCAAACCCTGCATTCTTCAGAAGGTTAGAAGAGACCTCAACAGGATAGGTCAGGGTATAGGCGTTGGCATCTGTTTGAATCTCTGCTTCAATGGTGCCTCCAGACAGGCCCCAGTCGACCGTAATTTGAGGTGTATTTTCGCCGGATACTATCCGCGCAGACTCAGGGACACTCCAGGTATACGCAGCGCCATCAATATAGGGAAGACCATACAATGACGCCTGACTGTGAGAAGGCAGATAGTCAGGGCCCTGGATACCCACATCATTGATATCCTGAAATACTCTGACATAATCCACCTCCATGGTAGCAGGAAAAACGCTCGTAAAATCAGGCGTTCCAACCCAACCACCACCCACTGCCACATTGAGAATCAGATAGAATGACTGATCAAAAGGCCAGGTCAAAAGATCAGTGTGGTCATTGTAGAAGGTGAAGTACTTCACGTGATCTACAAAGAAATCTATTTTGTCTTCAGACCACTCAATCGCATAGATGTGAAAAGATGTTTCAGCATCGTAAACTCGAATGTTGCTTCCTCGCGGAGAGGAACCGGTAAAGGCATTGTAAACGCCGGTATGTACTGTGCCGTAAATCCTGTTGACCTGATTGGTGGGATGTTCCATGATATCGATCTCTCCACTCAATGGCCACCATCCATACAGATCATTGGCCGGCATCATCCAAAATGCAGGCACAAAGCCGCGGGATCTGGGCAGCTTGATCCGGGATTCAATGCGACCGTACCGCCAGTCCACAACATCCCGCGTCTTGAGAAGGGAAGCCGTGTAGTTGAATCCCTTATAGGATTCCTTCAGTGCCTCAATGCGTAATATACCATCCTCTATTCTGGCATTCTCTTGACGATCTGTATAATAATGAACATTGTCATTGCTGGGGCCAAAGTCAAAACTCCACTTGGAACGATCAATCTCAGGCCCATCAAATTCATCTGCCCATACTTGTGTCCAGCTATTAGCATATAGGCTGGAGGAACTGAAGCATCCTGCAAGCACACAAACCAACAAAACAACCTTTTTGCATTTAGAATTAACCGCCATTATCTGTCCTCCTGTCTCTTCTTAGACCTTTCCAGCACATCAAAACCAAGGCACACAACCCCATCCATCCACTCATTCAAACACACCGGTCTGTAATACATGACCACTCCTCTCCTGTTCAGATTCAAGGATCGCTACGCTTTTTACCCAATTGCAGCGAAAGCTGAGTATAGCACCATGCTGCTCTGCAACAAGTTGTATTTTGAGACTAATGATAGCCTGAGGTTATGTCATTTCCGCAGGATCTGGTGCCACATGAGTCATTCACTCAATATTTCAACTGCTATACACTCGATCCCTGTGACTGTAATGACTCGCAGTCCGCATCTAGAATGGTTGGTTAGCAATTTTGCGGTACTATGCGTCGCCTTTTAACCCATTTCTCACCATCAGGTCGGAGGTTCACAGTCCACTTTCGCGACCAGATGTCGCCACCAAATCCCAGGTTCATAACGGGCTAACTTGGCGCATAAAAAAAAAGAGATAACTCATTGCCAGGCAATAAGTTATCTCTTAATTTTAATAGCGGGGACAGAATTCAAACCTGTGACCTCCGGGTTATGGGCGGCTTCAGAGCCAAAATCACAAACCCTTTAAAACGCTATAATTACCTGCAAATACTGAACTTGCAACGCTCACTACTTTTCTACATGTACCACATTTTAGGCATGCTGTCCAGAATTTAGGGTACAATCTAGGGTACATTTATTTGACCTCTGTAGTGATACCCCGACGAACAAATTGCCCACTTACAACTGGTGTAGTTAGTCTTGACTTGGCGTGAGATTGACTAGATCCACGGTCCGTTGGGTGACCAGCTTTTTGAAAAGGCCGTCTGATTGGCTGCTGCCTGTATGGGTTCTGCAAGAAAGGCTTCGAGGTCTTCAATAACCTGAGATAATTGGGTCTCTTGAAATCCGTTTCGTCTGAGAAATCCCTTCCATTGGATTTGCTTGGTCGCGTCTTCTGCAAACACCTGGGTCAGGGAAACGGGAATCGACCCAGGTATTGAGGTATGACGTCGTTTGAAGGTTGCGGTGATGGCTTGAACCAAAATCGCTCCTGAAAACATCATCATTTGTGACAGGGTCCAGAGATCATAAAAATCCTTCATGCGACTGGTGGCTTGGCCGAGTGACACCATGGCCTCAAGTTTTTCCGCGATCACTGTTTCTTGAGGATAGACTCGGATCTTGGGTGCGGGCAGATCGAGTAGGGTCGGATAATCCACCCTTGAGGCTTTGGGCGTAACAGCGTCTCCAAAGCCAATATCGATCTGAATTTTGAGGACCGTCCCACCAAGTTTGGCAGGGATCTTCATTCGTTTGCCTGAATACTCCTGGCCCTCGCGAATATCTGAAATCGTTAGGTTTTCATGATTGAAAGCCAATCCATCCGGTTCAACTTCAGTGAGTAACACGTCTCGAAACGTTTGCAACAAGCCCTCATCTGAGGCATCACCCATCCCCAGAAAATCAAGATCCCGAGTGGGTCGTCGTATTTGATCCGTCCAGAGGGCAAAGAGCATCGCCCCTTTAAGGATAAATCGATCACAGTGGGCCGAACAGCTCAGACGGTATAAAAAACGCTCCATGCCATAGCGTATGAAGATTAGGTTGGGATCTTCCTTTCGCTGATGGGCGTAATTAATCAGACGATGATGGACTGATTGAACAAGAGCATCAGAGTTTTTACCGCTCAAAGCATGGCCTCCATATAGGGGCGGATGATCTTTGAAAGCCGACGAATACGAGCGTATTCAATAATCTGATCCACCGTACAACGACGATTCTGGAGTACATCCTTGAGGGCCTCCACGGCGACGTCGAGACCGATCTTGTTCCTGTACTTAAAACAATCCACCACTGTTTTGCCTGGATCATAAATCCGAACCGGCACGCCATCAATGTTGTGGACCTCAATTCCAGCCGCAAAGGATTGACCGGAGAACCGGAATATCTGGGTTGTCGGGTTTTCTATCGGGGGTCTGGGCCAGGGCGTACTGCGGTCAATGGCGACCCACACGGCATACGGCAGTTGCGTTCCAATATCATGGTAACGCAGTGCCGTCAGCAGGCACATGACACCATTGGGAATCCGCTTGGACACCGAAGCCAGGGAAATGTCGGCGGAAACATCCGCATCGGACAGGATATAGGCGTTTCGATCAATACGCTTGAGGTGCCCACTTTGACAGAGCCGACGCACGGTTTCCGGGTGGAATCCGGCCTCCCGCACGTCTCGAATCTGTAGGATGCCCTTCCTGCGTGCCAGGTCAATAATCGCATCGATCGTATGGTTATTCTTTTCCATGTGTATAATTGCACTCAAAAGTCAATAAGTGGGTACATTTTTACACATCGGTTTGATCTAGGTCAAGGCTTGATATCTTTTGTTTTCTTAGACAAAATCATACCTATTTCCTTCCCGTGTCTGTTCTAGCACTGTTATGGGATCTCCCAGGAACAGAAGATGGATTTGACTCGGCCATCCGCCTGGAAAAACAGAAGTGGATAGCCGCACTCAGAAGCACTTCATTAGCTTCCCCCTCACAACCCCCTACTTCAAAACCACTTAACACCTGACATAAATAATCTTTTTGTATCAGGTACGAACCGCATCACTTCCCCTAAAATAACGTGCATTGATTGAACCACATGTTCATTATGCCGTGAAGGATAGGGCAACGGTGGGAACCGACCCGAGCGTCACGGCAGACTATACGGGCAGGTTTGGGATTCCTTTCGGGGAATCCCGGCCAGCCATTTTGCCAATCTGCCCGGTAGTCCTTAAGCGGTAAATCCCGGCCTTTGTGAAAGGCCGTATAAAACAGTTTTTTCATATGGCAGTTGATTCCCCTAGAACCGGTCTACGCTCAGAATCTGCGCATACCCAGGGAGAAAGAGATCTTTATGAAGTTTGGAAAAAGACAAAGAAAGCAGAGCCAGAAAAGAAGAACCAAAGGGTTCTGCAAACTCCGTCGAATCAGCCGTGACGCTTTCGGAAGCGAAACAGTTGCCGTTTTTCATATACCTCAAGACAAAGTCGCCAAAGTGCTTGTTGCATTGCGTGAATCAGACGGTCTGAAAGGGAACAATCGTGACCGCTCCTAATTTACTTGAACACTTAAACAATAGTGTAACACACCCAACCAACGAACACGGGGCTCGGTTTGAGATTGCCAAATGTCATTGCCGATGCTGGTTCTGTCCTGACTGCTGCAAGATTCAAGGATATAACCTAAGAGCGAAGCTGATTCCTATCCTGGGAACATTCAAGAATCTGATCATGGTGACTTTGACCGTAGACCCCAACTGTTCCCTGACCCGAAATCTGCCTATTCCTACATGAAGGACAAACGGTGTATTGCCAAAACTGTTCAAGATCTTAAGAGATGGGGATACTTGAATACACCCAGGTACTTTTACGTTGTGGAATGGCAAAAAAACACACAACAGGCTCATTTCCATGTATTGCTTGATTCAGAGCGTATTCCGTGGAACGATTTGCTAAAATCTTGGTCCAAACATCGCCCCAAAAATGCTGGGCCAATCCAAGGGAAACGCCCCGCTTTTGGTACTGTATTGTTCTCCGCTCCCAAGTTTGCAGATGCTGTACATGCTGGAAGTTATGCGACCAAGTATCTTATCAAAGCCCCATCAGAAGGATTTCCGGATTGGGTTATGGACATGGGTGATGAAACCCGAATTCGCCGCCACAGTGCCAGTAAGGGCTTCTGGGGAACAACTGCGAAGGCGACTACATCAGCATCAACAGAACGTAAGAACACATTCAAGACTTATCGACAAAGGATTTCGACCTGCGGAGACTCTGTCCATGTGTTTGAAGTCAAAGAAGGCCTTGACAGGCAAACCGGTGAAATCAGCACAGAACATGTGTGGCTCGGCCAACTTGATGTTTGTGCGACTGTGATAGACAAGATCAAAGACCCAGGCAATCCCGAACGTCGTCGTCGAAGCCTTACGGCTAAATCGTTACGCGATGTGCGTCAGACTATCAAGGAGGTCACCGGCAAAATGCCAAAATGGAAGCAAAGGCGGAGTCTAAGGTTTGATAAGCATCATCGGTCCATGATGCCAGCATCACCGCTCCCTAAAACATATCCCGAGGACTATTTATTACATGAAGGATTACTAGAAGAAGATTGAGGAAAAGCTCTCAGCCATCAGCGTTCAGCTTTCAGCTCTTTTGAGCCGCTTCGCGGGGCTGGTTTTAGCCAATCGTTGGCAGTGCTCACGGGCCAGTGTGGACCGTATTACACGCAAGGCTGGCATCCCCAGGCTTTACCTGAGTGAGGGCAAGAACGGAACTGTCAGGTATCCCAAAAAGGAGGTCATGGCCTATGAACAAGAACGGCTGGTCAGCACGCACTAATCAGCCATCCTACAATTGAATACTACCAGACTATACGCTGCCCCGGTTTTGTGATCGCAAGTCCTTTTCCGGGGTAGCGTTTTATCATTTTCGTAAATCATCCAAACATGCTTTAGCCCAATAATGACCAGATTGACCTAGTAAATGAACGATCTCAAGAGCATCGGTTCTCGCATGTTCACTATTTGATTTGCTAACTCCTGTAAGAATAGTCTCAATATGTTGTTGATCAATATATCTGTCTACTCCGTGAGCATCCAATAACAGCTTCAATCTCAACACTGCGAAGCCTGAATTCTCATTCGCTATGCTTGCTAAATACTCAAGAATATAATCGATTCCATTGTCCATCTGATCAGGTTTAATGTATTCGATACTTAGATCAAGTAGGTCAGATACTTCACTCGGACAAATATTTAACTCAACAATATTTAAGTTATTCAAAAAGAACACAAGCTCCTCTGAGAAATACTCATTTCGGTTTTCTTTTTTAACGCACTGGAGCCGCCCTCTCCACAACTTCATTGTTTTTTTCCATACACTATCACGCATCTTCTTATCATTTGCATCGGCACATACTTCACAAAGTGTCTCTGCAAAATAAGCTTGGAGCGGATTGGGTGCAAAAGAAAATAGATGATTGAGTGGATTCATCGGGTCCTCAGTTGGATACTCCTCAATATCCAAATAGTACAAACCGGCTAATCGCATTGCAAGTTGTCTATTAAAGTGCTCAAACCTTTCGGTGGTATTCTCTAGTGAATAATTGATAGCAGCAATATACAGAGGCTTCATCAAGTCATATCCTGGATCATTATAACCGCAACCATTCATATGAAACATATATGCACTCGAAGTAACAATAAACTGTTTTCCTTTGGAATCATCTACAGGAAATATATCTTGGTGCCTTCCCCTGCCCCAACCTTCATCTAACCAGTATAGCCAAATCCACGTTTCGCCAAATACTGCTAGCACCGCCAGGCAATTTTTGTTACTCAGAAGTTCGGTTGCTTTATCACGAACAGTATTCTCCCATCGGGGGAGAGATGTACCCGACAGCTTGGCACGCACAACAGCATATCTCAATAACCCTCGCAGGGCCATAGGACGAATATGGCACTTCGAGTTATCTATAATTCTTTTAGGGGAAAGATCTTCAGCTTCGGTTCCAACCTGCCCCCCTGCATCATTATGATCACATAAGCCAACTAAAATATCTCGAATACGGTCAAGAAACTCTTTCCACTTTTCAGGTTTCTTGCTTTCAATCCAAATCATCAGTTTTTCAATCACTCGAAGGGCTTCCAATAAAACAGCCCTAGGGTCTCCATATTCAAGTAACTTACCCAACCTCGATACGTTGATCCATTTGACAATGGAGCACTCAATAATCGTTAAAGAGTCGTTTATGTTGACAATACTATCATCGCATTCCGGGACATTAACAAAGTAGTCCTCCAAACAGATTAAGATGGCACTTGTATAACACGGATATTTTGATCGCTCAACAAGACGCGCAAGTCCGGGTTGAAACTGCTCCCATCTCAACAAAAGAGAACTGGAGAACAGCTTCGCCAAACCATCAGGACATGCTATGTTGTTCAAATCTCTGATATGGCTTTCTGGTTCCCATGCAATCATAAAATCGAGACAATCAGAAACAGATTTTCTTTCCCAGTCTTCTTCGCTAATAGGAGCGGATCGCACGAAATAACTCCTCTTCGATCCAGAGCATTCAGCTTTCCCATACTCTCCAATCATCTTCTTGTATTTATCTTTTGAATCACCTTTTAGAAATCCCTCTATAACCTGCAACCTGTCGCGAATCCATGTACCCACATACCTCTTGCGATATGCTTCAGCATCAAAGTTATCTGACTCGAATTCCTGCAATAAGACCACATTTTCATGAATTTCAGAAGAATTAGGACCACATAGTATTTTCTCGACAATTGCCTTTTGCGCATCTTCATTTAAAAAGGGGAATACAGCCTGTAACATTACTAACATCTCATGAGACAGCGTATCATCACTCAATTTATCAGTATTCATAAGCATGGGTATTGCAAGCTCTTTAAATCTTCCTCCAAGCTCAGAAATCAAATACATTGCAATTCTATTATATATTGGGAACCTATGAGATTGATATCGAGTGATAATGCTCACCCCATAATCTTTGTCTTCATCGACAGCCTTCTTTAGCAGGTCTCTCAAACAGAGAAGCAAAAAATCTTTGTGGTTGAGTGGATGTAAATTCTCTTTATGATCTTCAATAGCGTCACGCCAAACACCAGACAGGCACATATCTGTAGCAAATGAATTACCTCTATTTATTGTTTCTATCTTCAGCGACCTAGATAATGAATGCTCTAATAAGATAATGCACTTTTGTCTCCCACCTTTTTTTAATCCCATGATGAGAGGTTTCACTACAGTTTCCAGACGATGACACGAAAACCGTCCTACGGCTTCTGAAGGTCTAATACTAGCTACATCCAGTACACTTTTGCTGTATCTTGGGAACAGAACTACTCTCAGAAATTTGAGCACATCAGATATTGCTCCCTTTTCCGAAAACTCCTTTGCCATCACTATATATTGACGTGGCACATGATGCCATTGATCGCTCTTGAGCCAATTGACAAGTGTCCCCCATACTTTTTGTTTCTCTTCATAGCGTATTTTTACAGCAGCATCCAACAACGTCACATAAGGTACTAAACGGGGTCATGCCGTAATTCTTAACATTCTGCCAAGTGACATTACC
>CAZBTJ010000115.1:9868-17746 GCA_964494325.1 uncultured Pirellulales bacterium | reverse complement strand
CACACCTCTCACTTCTCACTTCACACCTCACACCTCTCACTTCTCACTTCACACTTCCCCCCTCATACCTCCCCCCTCCCCCCTCACACCTCCGCGCAGCGTTGGAAGGCCTTTACAGCAATCCAAGACCGTGTTATCATCATGCGAAAGGCCCGCGCCGGTCGTGGGTACGAAATCCTGGTTTAATTCTTGTGAGGTTCTGCCATGTTGAGAGTGCCGTTTCCGATTGTGTTTCGATTCTGCTTGTTACTTGTTTTTACTCTGCCCCTGACGCTGCTGCATGCCGAAGATGACACGATGTACAAAGGCAATGTCGGCGGGTACACATCTGTCGGCAAGGAGAGAGTTGACGAAACGTATACGGCGGGGTATTCGATGTATTCAGCGGCGTGGCCTTTGCTGCAGGAGTATCCCGGACACCAGTTTCAATCGGGCCTGTTCGGCACGTGGATGCATGCTCAACATGACAAGCCTGCGCATGGGGGACTGAAGCTGTATTTGGATGAGGGACTCAAGCTGTATTCAACTATTGAGGGCGGGCTTGGCTGGTGGCGTGATACGGAGTATCCCACAGAAACGCCGAAATTTATCATGGGTGGGGTAGAGTTGAACTTTCGCGGGTGGGCCAACGGGCCCGGTGCCGGCCAGGGAAGGGACTGGAGCAACCCCAAAGGCAAGTATGGTATAGCGCAACTCAGCCCCTGGGTGCTGTGGCCTCCGGACGGCCTGAATCTGAAACAGGGCACCTGCGGCGAACTGTTTGGCAGCGGATATCTGCCGTTGCCGCTGATCGAGGCGAAATCTACCACTGCGGGCAAAGACATTCCCACGGGTGATCAATGCTGGACGTTGTTTCTGAACACGGGAAATTTCAAGGGCCCGGTCTGTTTCTTCACCCCTTATTTCTGGTCTCGTGCGTCCCTTGACGATCCTCGGTTGAGCGGCGTGTTTTTTGATAGCCTCCCCGCACAAGCCAATAAACCTTTTTCCATGGAAACGCAGCATATCCATTGCGCTCAAGTGACTGATTCCAAGGGACAGACGTACGCCCGCATGGCCCCGACCCAGTACCCCGTAGGGCCTGAAGGTGATTCCGTCTTGTTACACCGCCTTACAGTGTACAACAAAAAGGCACTTTGGGACAATGTCAAGGCCTGGTTTGAAGGCGGCGATCCGGTGGATAGTGCTATTGCCCCCAAGGGGACCTGTGTACAAAAGTTCAACGGACAAGGCGGTGCAAGCTGGCGAATATATATGAAACATGTCCCCAAGGAGAAAAGGCCTTCGATGGCCACGAACGCCTTCATGGGTGCCCAGGCCTCCGACCCGTTGACCTTCAGTTTTCAATGGCACGGCGATCTGGTGACAAAGAGAGACACCAAAGACGGATCACTGGTGACACTGCCGGAATACTATCACCTGGCCAAGGATGAGAAAGACGAGAATGGCAAGTGGGTTGCCGTGTCGGCCAAAGATGTCCCCGCCGAAACCGGACTGGCCAGCCTCAGCTTCAGTCGACCCAAGGAAAGACCGCCCAAAACCTATGTTACGCCAGAAGAGGCAGGGAGCTGCTGGAAAACCCCCGGCCCGGTGGCAGGCCCCTGCAAGGCATACCCTGGCGATGGGAGCGTGGTGACATACTACTGGTATCGATTCGCAGACCAGCCTGCATTGCTCAATGCGGACTTGACAGATAAGGAACGGGAAGCCCTTCAGAAACGCGTGGAAAAACTCCACCGGCACTGGACAAAGGATCGCGAGTACCTGGCGCCGCCCACAGTGGGCACACTGGCGGAAATCGACGCGGCCCTGATCGTGACGCCACCCAAGGGTATGGAGGTGGGGTATGTGCCTATCGCCACGCGACAAGAAGTTGACAAGGATACCACGGAAGCTATGTACAATGGTCTGGCTGCACGTCCTCCCATGGGGTGGAATAGCTGGAACTTCTTCCATGGCGATATTGACGAAGAAAAGATAAGAGGCATTGCAGATCAAATGGTTGAGACTGGCATGCTCGACGCAGGGTACGAATATCTTGTGCTCGATGACGGCTGGATGGCTGACAAGCGTGCCGATGATGGAAAACTGTTGGCCGATCCCAACAAGTTTCCCAGCGGTATGAAAGCGCTGGGGGAGTATATTCACAGCAAGGGGCTGAAGTATGGTATTTATCAGGATCGCGGGCATTCCACGTGCATGAGTCTGCCAGGCAGCTTTGGCTACGAACAAATGGACATGGACTCCTTTGCCGAGTGGGGTGTCGATTATCTCAAACTGGACAGTTGCTACGCGGAAATAAACGGCAGGCCAAGTTCAGAAGATTTTGGTGTGTACAAGGCGGCCATTATAAAGACAGGGCGTCCCATGATCTTGAGCATGGCCAACTACACCGATCCGTCCTGGGCATGGGGCGGCGATGAGATCGGCCATTTATGGCGTACCTCTTTTGACATTGGTCCCCATATGGGCTCCGTGTACTATTGCATGGACACCTCGGCAGGGGACGTGGTGATTCATCCTGCGTTCAATGGTCTGTGGCAGTTTGCAGGGCCGGGACACTGGAATGATCCGGACATGCTACAGGTCGGCAACATGAAGTCTGATATTGAGAACAGGACCCATTTTGGCCTCTGGTGCATCCTGGCTGCGCCCCTGATAGCGGGCAATGATCTGCGAAACATGTCCGATCAGGTCAAGGATATTCTCACCCACGAAGAGGTGCTTGCGATCAATCAGGATCCCCGGGGCATCCAGGGATACAAGGTGTATGACAACGGCGATCATGAGGTCTTCAACAAGCCCCTGGCCGACGGTACGACTGCGGTTCTGCTGCTCAACAGGGGGTCTGAGCCGGTGGATATCACCGTGACCTGGGACCAGATCAATTTGAAGGGCCGACAAAAAGTCAGGGACCTGTGGCAGGGCAAAGATCTGGGGAAATTCAAGGATGCCTATATGGCGTCCAATCTCAAGCAGCATGACCATGTACTGCTGAAAATCGGGTCACGCGGAAAGCCGCTTCCAGCACCTGAGCCAATGCCTTTGGAAAAATATACAGTGACTCGCAAAGGCGTCACCTTCCTGTCGGATCTCTATGACATCTGGAGGCATGGCAATGCTCCAAAGTATGATAAAACCTTTAACGACAAACCGATTGTCATTGATGGCATCACCTATGATCGGGGGTTTGGCTGTAAGGCCACATCCAAATTCATGTTCAAGCTGAATGGCAAGGCAGATCGTTTTAGTGCGGCCATTGGATTGGATCCTTCGTATCAAGGCGATGAAGCCGTCAGCTTCAAGGTGCGTAACGAAGACCCGATCGGGCCTGACTCCATTCTTTATGACAGCGGAAAAATGACAAAGGACAGTTCGGCAAAAATTATTGATATCGACGTGGAGGGCATTGATTGTCTGATACTGTCTTTCGAAGGGAAACAGGCTTTGGGCAACTGGGGCGATCCGGAAGTGGTTTTCGATTGACATTGAAAAGGAACTATCCTGGTCGATTACCAGGGGCTTAAGCAGATTGTCACAGGCATGTCTGGATCAATCATTGGCGTGCGTGCCTCGGATGGCAAACTCCTCTGGCGTTTTGCACACAAGGTTTATACAGAGCAGAATATTCTCACGCCCTTGTTTCACGAGGGGTTTCTGATCATTTCCGGGTGCGTGAGAAAGGGCACCAGATCCCTGCAGATCCAGGTGTCGGGTGAGACCTGCACGGTCAGAGAACGCTGGCACAATGGAATGCTAGACAACAAACACGGTGGTATTGTGCTGGTGGACGGAAAGCTGTACGGCTATGCAGAGAGCCAGAACAGGGCCGGACCGTGGATGTGTATTGACTTCAAGTCAGGTGACACGATCTTCCAGAGCGCACCGGTTGAGTCCTCATACAAGTACAAAAGCGGGTGTCTGACCTATGCAGACGGCCTGTTCTACCTGTACTCGGATGACGGTGACGTGGCCCTGGGCAAACCCACGCCAACGGGATTTGAGGTCAGGGGCAGACTGACCCTCAAGGACCCGGGAGACCGTTCGACCTGGGCGTTTCCCGTGGTGCACGACGGTAGATTGTACCTGCGCTATGGTGACAAGCTCGGTGTCTATACTGTGTCCGGAGACGCTGATTAGTAAACTAATCCACCATGGGCTCTGCTTCGAGCACTAAGACTTCGAAGGGTTTCAATTTCAATCTGTGCATGTCGCCGGCAATCAAGGTCACTTCATCGGCTTTCTGGTCTGGATAGGCATTTTTGAGTTGATATGTTTTAGGGGCTTCGGCAGGCAGTTCAAAGACCTTCTCAATATCCAATGTATAGGTATGGGGTTGGTCGTCTGGATTGCGCACCGTGATAATGCCCTTTCTCGGTGACCACGACGCGTATCCATAGGGCAGCATTTTGAGCGGATCATCGCCGAACCAGTGGCTGTCGAGCAGTACGTCGGCATTGTCGTGTGCCCACCTGGCAGCCTGGCCCACCTGCTGCCAGGACGCTTCCGTCATCATGGAGGGCGTAAGATACAGTTCCTGCAGTGTGGGGCCGGCACCGAAATAGGACCGCGCCTCGTTCTTTAAGTCAGAGCCTGCCTTGGACACGCGAGCCCCTTGAAAGTGGCGCCCATGCACAATGCCGTGGTGCATGATGGAATTGAGCGGGTACAGAGGGGCACGCGTGACCACATTGCGATAGCAGTAATGATCGCGGAAGGTTAGCCACTGTTCCCGGTCGTCTCCTTTGCCCAGCCAACCCACATCGCCGCCGTCTCCCCGCCATGTGCTGTCCACGTGATTGAGCCAGAACGGAGAGGGCCAGGTCCCCACTGTGACATTGATGAAGAGGTCCGGGTTGACCTGACGCAGTTCACGTGCGATGTTTAGCAATGCCATGAAATGGGGGCTTGCACCGGACCCAGCCCTGTCCCATTTGAAATAATTGACACCGTCATCTTCCATGAGCGATCGGCACTTGTCACGATACCATTTGTAGTATCCCGGCTCAGCGAGGTCGAGCTTGTCACCCTGGATCAGACCCATGTCCTTGGCCATCTTTGTCCTCTGTGTGTCCCCGCCGTATCCTCCTAAGGGAGAAATCCAGATGCCCATGCTAGAGTCAAGTTCTTCCAGTTGCGTGTTGAGGGCCTTGAAGTCTTCGGGGAAGCGATTGAGATTGGTCGCCCACAGGCCGCGACCGGTATCATCCCAGCCATCGTCCAGCACATAGGCATTAATCTTCAGGGAAAACGGTTCAGCCAGATGGGTGTGAAACTTTTCAGCGACGTTAACAATCGCTTCAGCATTGAGCCCATAGCCCAGATCGTACCAGCAGTTGTAGTGCAGGAATGGACTAGAGGGGCGGGCCCGTTCGGACTCAATGTATGAGAGGAACGATCGCCTCAACTGCCCCTGAGCGTATACACCTACGACGGTGGAGAAGCCGTAGGGCCTGTGCGGTGTTAATGTCAGTTGACAGTTGAATCCACCTCGCAGATCACCGACCTTGCCAAAGCTGTTCTTGTACACGGGCAGCTCTACCCCTGCGAACATCCTGTCAGTTGCAGCCGGACTGCCTGTTTCACTGCCTATTTGAACGGCCTCTCCCATGCGGCAGTGCAGCAACTCCAGTGCATTGACAGGCACATCCTTGGCCATGGTTTTAAAGGAAAACTCTTGTCGAATGGTGTGCGCATCGTCAAACAGTATGGCACGCCAACTGGCCTTGATGCCGGAGTCCTCTTCAAGCAACTCACACTGGACTGCCTTGCCTGTGCGCTTGGCCTGGCCCCAAGATTTTGAAATATCCGAAATGCTCGGTTCTTTTACGATCTTGAACCTGGCAGCACTCACATTGAGTGGCGGCATGGTCTCGTGCTTTGCCGGCAAAATGCGCTCCCCGTCCTTCGTGTGGATGAACATCTCAGTGTGGCTGCGAATACCACAGACCACAAACTCACCGTCCTCCCAGGCCAGTGCTAAACCCGGCCCCCAGGACATGCCTGTATCTGTGCCCTTGCTCACTGCGCAGGAAACAAAGCGCGTGCCGTCTGGCAGGGGACGTTCTAGGTTGGTGGCGCAGTTCGCACCCGTGGCAACCACCAACCTTCCCTTACCGGTCTTGACGCTGGTGCCATTTGCCTGAGAGAGGTTTGTACGCCAGATGTTTTTATCCAGGTCAGTGCTGAAATCCTCCTGTGCCAGCAGCCTGTTGTCATCGCCGTGCGCCTGGAATACACGGAAACTGCAAGCGCCATGAGCCCCTGCACCGTGAATGTAATCTTTTGAGCCGCCAGTCATGTCCATCTTGCCGATTCGAACCACAGGCTGCAGACTGTCGCGACCGGAGACTTTGTATTGATGAAGACTTTGCCAGGCGTGGCCGTCTGCGGAGACCATCACATCGATCAGGTCTTTGCCAATGCGCATGCCAATGTGCAGGTTCCCGGGTTCGAGCTGTTGCGTGGTGCCCGTGGACATGGCAAACATGTCACAGTCAGTCTGGGCCCAGATGTCTGCGTGCAGAAGATCCGTGATGTCCTTGGGCTGCAATTTGCCGTCTTTGGTGTTCCAAGACATGGAGATCACATCGTTTCCAAGATGCAGCACCCCATTATCCATGGCTGCCTTGGCACGACCGGGTGTTTGAGACGGCAGCGCCACACCGAGAACCTGTCCGCCTGTCAGATCGCCCACAGTGGCCCGTACCTTGTCAGGCGTGAGATCACCATTGCCCTTGGCATTGTCATTGGCATACCAGTAGGTTGCCACTGCATAATCGACCTTGGCGATTTTCTGCCAGTGGAGCAACTCCATGTCAAGCTGCAAATGGTTCTTGAACGGGATCCTGTCCAGCGACCTGACACGGGTGTTGGTCGTGTGGCCGGGCCGGGTATAGTTGCCATTGGCCTCACCTCGGGGCATGGCATGGAAGGGGGCCTCGAATGTACCGCCCACACCCCAGGCGTAGCCGTAATAATCCTCTGTGCCTGTGCCAATGGTGGACGGGAAGGGCTCCCTGTCCACAAAGATCTTTTCATCGCCTTCACCCCACCAGGTGCCGGTGCCCCTGGGATGAGGCAGTTCGGCCTTGTTGAACAGGGCCAGTGTGTCGCCCACATACACACCCTGCCCCTCGACGGTCAGATAGTTCCAGTCCCTGACCTGCCCTGTGTCCATGTGATTTTCACTACGCCATGTGCTGTTGAAATACAGGGTCCGGTCCGTCCAGGTCCAATCCGTAATACCGATGTCACCCAGTGTCACGGACACGTCACTACTGCCATGGTTGATGACCTTGACTGACGCGTTTGTCTTAAAGGGCATGGGCCACCAGCAGGTCATCCAACCGTCTTTCTCAACCTGACGCCACCAGCCCTTGAATGGATTTAGACCCGGGCCGCAGCCGAAAAATTCCCCGACAGGCACAAGCGCACGCTCCTTGCCATCAAAGCTGATACTGAGCACCACGGAGCGCATGGCCTGGCCCATGTCATCGGTATCGATCTTCACCTTTAGGCAACTGATCGCACCTGTGCCCTTGATGTTACGAGCCACACTTTCTCCAGGGCCAAGCATGGACGCATTTCCTGCAATCTTTCGTGCCACGCCCAGTGTATGGGCCTCGGGTTGCAGGAGTGTTGTCTGTATCCGATCGAGCAGCGATGCGTGTGTCTTGAGATCATCGCGTGTGAAGGTCTTGATATCCGTACCCGCGGGATACTGGATATGGTTGATGTTGTAGTAAATGCAGTCAGGAAACTTGCCAGTCACCTGCTGATTCGGTCCGTCATAGGTGATCTTGCAGTGCTGTTTGAATGGAATCGGCAGATAGAGGTTTCTCCCATTCCATCCCACCACGTTGCTCAAGGGTCTCC
>CAZBTJ010000115.1:0-9858 GCA_964494325.1 uncultured Pirellulales bacterium | reverse complement strand
TGATGGCATCGCCCCCAACCAGATTGTCCGCTGTGGCAGCATACACCGGCTCCTCTGAACCGTCGAGGTAGATTCTGACCACACCATCGAATTTCTGCTGGGTCAACCACCATCTGACCACGGCCCCAGGCCCGTCCACGTCCATCATGACCCATTCACGCCTGCCGTCCACATCCTCGTATCCATAAAAATAGGATGAGTCCCCATTGGCAAACCAGCCAGGCTTGTCCTTTGCCACAGTCTCTCTGTTATAACTGCTGCACTGCTTAGAGAGGAACTCGGGATTGGGGAATTCCGCAATCCTGGTGCGATCTACCATGTCTTCAAGAAGTGTCCCAAGATTGATTTCCTGGGTCTTACAGGCGTGTGGGAAGACAACGAACAAACTCAACACAATGCCAAAAACAACATTTCGCATGATCAGCCTTTTCTTAATATCGATTGGGTTCTCACTTTGCAGCATACCATATTTCCGGTGACCTCTCAATTGCCAGTGCTGGGGTCGTTTTCCGCTTGATCTGTATTGCTTCGTCCGTATAATCATCACACGTGATTTCAGAACCCAATACCTATGAGTTCACTAGCAATTTTACTTGAAGAAAGTTCCCGATGAAACAGAATCCCCAAGCCTGTGCCAGCGTTATGATTAATCCATGTCTGCGAAAAATCATCCTGGTTTGTGCGCAATGTGGGCGATACACGTCACCCGATGGCGGCGTGACACTTGAGCGCGTCATGGACGCCCAAGGCAGAGAATAAGAATGGAGCAGGTTGTCCGTGAACACGCATAAGCGGCAGAATCTACTTGCTGCTTTCTCAGATCAAGGATACTGTCACTGAGTTGACAGGCACAGGGTTTTGGGGCCCCGCAAGCGTATGATGAGGGTGTTATAGGCTTGCAGGTATGTGATATTGTGAACAGCCATCTCCATCCAGGTCTGGGGATCATCGTTGAGGTCGCAATGATGGATTTGGCTGGGTTTGTGATCCAGGCCGCTGATGATGATGTAGTAGAGTTCATTTCGGCTGAGGCCGCCCCAGCCTGCCAGAGTGACATTAATGGACGTGTTGTTCGTAACCACCTTATCGATCTGACAAGGGGCATGAATGATCCAACCGGTGTCACCCAGTCCCTTGACCTGATACATCTTGCCCAAACCAAAGAGGTCTGACACATGCGCTTGAACAGTGCCTGGATTGATGGCAGGTCCATCCGGTATTTGAGAACGGAGATGGAAGAAGTCTGGCAGCAAGCCCTGACGCGATGGATCCTCAGTGGGCCAGCACTGCTGCAGGCCCGAGGCGGTGATGCCCTTGGCAATGTGCTGCCAGGGTCCCTTGGTATCATACTCACTCAACAGATGCAATGCAGACGCATAGACCAGGCCGCACCACTGCACAGGCCGACCAAACCACGATCCCACCCAATGGGTGGCACCGAGGACCGGAATTGTGGCATATCGCCCCACTGGCTTGTCTGTGGGATCGCCAAGATAGACAAACGGTACGCCAGTCCAGGCCCAGTAACGCGCCTGGTCCAGATGGTCGTTTCGTCCGGACAGGATGTGTCCGTACACATAGGCTTTTACCAGGTGAGCTGATGCCAGGATGTCAGGTGTGTGCAGGGGAATCTCCCAGGTCTGGGCGCCACGTGGGACAGTATTGTCATACAGGACGGTTTGCTGGTCAAGCAGGGCCAGTGCCTCCTGAACCAGGTTAGGTTCCATGGATACAAGGGCACCTTCCAGGATGCGAACAAGATTTTGTGCACCGTAGCCATTGGCATGGTCCGCAAAATGCGTGGCAGCAAAGTCCGTGTCACCTGGCTGATAGACTTGAACGCCGTCCGCTGTATACGCGTTCAGTGCGTTCAGTGCGCGGTTGTGACTGTCTTTGATAAGGAGGTCACACTTTCCAAAGCGAAGTGTGGCTGAAGGGAAACGAACATGAGACACACTGCTTGTGTAGGCCTGGTTCATGGGGATCTCACCCAGTGTCTGGTCTCTGGCCTGTCTCAAGTTTTGAGCCAAAGGATCGTCCTGCGGCAGTGACGTGGACAGCCAGTCCATAAACATGGCTGCATCAGCAGCCTGCCCAGGTGTAAACAGGTCATGCCATACTGCGTGGCGAAACAGTCCCCCGCTCCGAATATCAGATGCCAGCCAACCCTGGCTTAGCAGTGTTACGACCCCGTCGAAGCCACCCTCTACAACGGGCACGTCAGGCAGCCCTCTCATTTGAACATAGTGCTTTACAGCAGGCACTACAGTGCGGCCCTGACCTGCAATAATAGTGCAGGTGGTTTCAAGTGCGTCATGTGCTGTGACTCCCACAGACTGGTACGCCGCAGGATCATTCTCAAACCGTGAGGGCCCAACAGCCGGGCCTGTCACAGCGAGAAGATGGGCCTGGGCACCCATCAAGCGATCCGGCGAATCGAACAGGGGATTCGTCTTTTCTGAAGGTTCCCAGACCAGGCCCAGGTAGTACCCTCCTTCAGTTATGGCCATCAGAGGAAACGTCACCTTCACTGGATCAGGGATTCGGCGCAGGTGAGCCGGTGTGGTAATGTCTGTCTTGCTGCTGCTGGGTTCATCACACAGATACTCCAGGCCGGCCAGCATGGCCTGATCTTTATGCGTGCCGAATGTGCCAAGCCCGCAATGCAGAGTCAGCCAGGGCAGGCGTATGACGTCCCGATCCCGGTCTACGCTGAAACGACATTGGAAAACCAGGGCACTCTGCGCAGGATCAGTGTAGATTTCCCGTTCAATCTGCCATATCCCTCCTTGACTGTCCTTGATCGTGGCCCGGACCATGATGTGCTGTTGCTCCGAAAGGCTGATTTCGGTTGCCGCGTGGCCGAGATTCAGCCATTCAGGCTGCCCATCCAGCATGATGCCCAGGAGTTCGGATCCATATCCCACTGCCATGGGAAAGTCATTCACATCAATGGTGAAATCACCGAAGTGCCTGCCAAAGTGCTTGAATGTTGCCAGACCGGACCTGATCTGGCCGACAGGCAGGCCTTGATCTGAGATACGCAGGGGCATTTCAAATGGAGGTGTTGGCGCGGGATGCAGACTTTCAACCACAATGGACTGGACAGTCAGTTGTCCAACCCCAGTGGCCGGGTCCAGGCGAAAGCGCGTGTTCGCTCCAAGGGATTCCGTGATAATCAAGACATAATCATGCCACTGATCATCGTTTTGAACCACAAAGGGCACAGAGTGGCCAGCCCGAAATGTAGGGCCATAGAACAGTTCTCCGGCGCTGTCCGCATTGGATTTCATACGCACAGTGACCCGGGTGATCTGATCTGAAGGCAGTTCAATGGCCGGCCCCTCAATCCAGGGGTCATGCCCAGTGGATTGAAAAGTCAGACCATCTCGTGTGACTTTCAGATCCCTGACATCGTGGTTACCCTTCCATCCATTCAAACCGTTTGGGAAGTACCATATATAGGGACGTGCCTGGCTCACAGACGTATGCGCGAAGATGATCAAACCCAGGCAGAACCAGATATAGCTTCTATGACTTGTAGGTTTTTTGAATCCCGTTCCAAGCATGAGTTTCACTCTGTTGTAGTCATCACCTTCGTTCACCTCAGGCTGTACCTGTATATACACCATTATACGGGAAATACTTCACATTGTGTACCCTTGTTCCGGTTTTCTTACGATCCAGGCAAATTACCATTGCTTTTTTGCCGTGTCTGTGGTTCTAATTGTAGGTATGGAATGTGTGCATGGGTCGATATAAGTAAGGTATCCGCTACTCGTTTTTTCTGCCCACTGCCTATTGAAAACCGCACACCACAGGGCTCTCCACAAAAACCCTGTCAAAATGTATGACTGTCGTGAGCTCATGTTCCGGTCGTAGCGTGTCTATCATGTGATGACAGGTTGCCTCCGGGTTAAAACTCAAAAAGGGAGGATGTCATTATGAAATGTTGTTACATTGCACTGACGTTGGTTTTATGTCTTTCTCTGAGTGCGCTTGCAGGTTGGGAGTTTGGCGAGGATAACGAAGGCTGGATTCCAACAAATTTTGCGGATTTGCAGGTCAATGAAGGGGTACTCACTGCCACCATACCCCCCAATACAAATGATCCTTATATCAACGGGCCCTTTGGTCCCTGGGATGCCAACGACATCAGCGGCATTCTTCTCCGCGCTCGTGTGTCTACTGACGTGGCCCTCTATTCCAGTCCTGCAGGACCCGCCATTTACTTTTGGAATCCCACTCACCATGCAGTGGGTTTTGCACTGCCTGCAGCCAATCAATGGGGCAGCGTTCTGATTGATATGACTGAACAGGTCGACTGGACCGGCACCATTGACTTCTTCCGCGTTGATATGCCAGACCAGGTTCCCCAGGAGTATACGGTCGAGTTCGACTGGATTCGCTACATGGACCTGTATCTGCACAACGAGAGCTTTGAGATCTGGGATGATGTGAACAAGATCAATGAAGGCTGGTCAGTCATTGGGGGAGATTTTGGTACGCTCTATGAGGCGAATATCAATATCTGGGATGATCCCAATAACGTCTTTTCTCTGAACTGGGCAGTGCAACACCTTGGCAACGGATCATACCATGCCATTGAGCAACCCATTAAGGGAGGTTTGACCTTTGAAAAGGGAACACCCGTCACTCTGCACGGCGCATTGAATGTACCCACGGATACCTGGGACGACAGTGCCTCAATCTGGTTCCGGATACGTGAATTCGATGGCGCAACCGAGGTTCTCACTGAACCGATCCAGGTCGATGTGTTTGACACCTGGTTTGAATTCGAGAGCACACTGGAGCTGACGTACACGGTGGAAGAGCGTCAGGCTCTCAGCGTGCAGCTCTATGCGGCTATCAGTTCAGGAAAAACGTTCCTGTTTGACGATATTTTTATAGAGATTGGCGAACCCAATGTGTCGGATGCAGATTTGTACAATCCCTATGTTCAGTCTCATTGGGAATTTGAGACCGTGGGAGATGCCGAGGGGTGGAGCCCCAAGCCTGGAGAAGACATTGCTTTCTTTGATGTGAACACGGCTGATCCCAATAGCATGCCCACTGGGGTGATGATGATTGATCTTCCTGGCGGTTCTTTTGACCCCTACATCAACGGACCTGTGGGCCCGTATTATGCCAGTCAAATCACCGGTGTGGCCATGCGCATGCGTTATTTTAGTGCCAGCGAAGCAGATATCGCCAAACCAGGCGATGGCGGTCAGAATACCATGTACTTCTTTCCTGTTGAAGGCGTGCCTGGCAACTCACCTCAATTTGAGATTCCCGCAGTGAAGGAATGGTTCATAGCCTATCTGGATTGTTCAGACAGATGGTCCAGCTGGATCAACAACCTGCGAATCGATCTTAGCCACGCACAAGACTACACCATGATTGATGTGGACTGGATCAGGACATATGGCCAGTATATCAGCAACCACGGATTCGAGGAGAGCCTGGATCCATGGGCACCCGTGGGCGCAGGGTTCTCCTTGAGCGGTGATCAGGTTCAAACCGGCCAGGCCGCATTGATGATTGAAGGTCAGGGTGTTGGCGTCTTCCATGCTCTGGAGCAGAGGATCACTGGATGGGACACAAGCATTCCCAAGGATACCACAGTCACTGTGCGAGGATCATACTATGTGCCTCAGGGGTCATGGGCTTCGGATGCTGCTCTCTGGTTCAGAATGAATGAACTCGAAGCAGGGACTGTGAATGAGAATGTCGATCCACCTTTGCTTGTCACCGAGCCAGTATTTGACGCTTGGACACCCTTTGAAGCGAGCATTGTCACACAGTACGATCCTGACAAACGCGGACACTTATCTGTCCAGCTATTCTCCAAGACGCCCGAAGCCTCGGCCATTTACGTGGATGATGTGTTTGTGGAGGTGATTGTGATGCCCGAGGAAGTACTCACGGGTTGGCCGGTAAACTGTGTACAGTTGGCTGACGACCAAGTGATTGCCATTGACGGTGTGGTGTCAGAAGGTGAATACGCGGGTGCCAAACCCATCGTGATCAATAGAGACACCCTGGAGGCTGAAGACCCGTATGCCGAGGGAGTTATGCACCGGGGTGAGTTACAGTCTGACATGCAAGACACGGATTTGGACGATTATTCAGGCACATTTGCGTTCATGTATGATGAGAACAATCTCTATGTCAGTGTATCTGTTCAGGACGATGCTGTGAGCCCGGCGACTGGCGCTCCCAATGGTGCTGATTGTCTCCAGTTTGTACTGGGCGCCCTGGAAGAAACAGACACTGCCAACATGTTTATTCCGAGCATTGCGCCGGACGATGGAGCCGGTCTTCCCAAGGCAAAGAACGATTTTGGCGGCTGGCTGGCTCCGGATCTCTTTGCCGCAGGCAGTGGCACTGAATTTGCGGCGTCTATTGATCCGGATATGCAGGACTGGACCGTGGAAGTCAAGATTCCATGGACCGTACTGCAAACAGGTCTTTCAGAGCAGGCATTCCCGCCTGCGGTCGGGGATCAGATGGGCGTGTCCGTATTGGGCATTGACTATGACAATGGCACATTGGAGTGGTTCTCCTGTATCAAGGAATTTCCCTGGACAGGGGCAGGTTTGGAGACCATGACCTTTGTGGGGCAGGAATAGGCAAAACTTTGTTGACATACTGTGTATCGGCAGGTCTGATCGGGCCTGTCGATACACTTCTTTACAGGACTTTTGCAAAAAGCCCTGTGGTGTTCAGTTTTCAGTAAGCAGTTTTTAGAAAAAGGTGTTTTTATCGCTGTATACTGTCATCTGAAAACTGCAAACTTGAAGTTTACAAAACTTCTGTTAGTAACAACGCTCACCGATGTACAAATGACGTGATAAGGTGAAGGAATACTATGATGAGAAAGGTTCGGCAAAAGGCATTTACACTTATTGAATTGCTGGTGGTGATTGCCATCATTGCTGTGCTCATGGGCGTGCTCATGCCTGCACTAAATCGTGCCAGGGAACAGGGCAAGCGTGCGTCATGTATGAGTAACCTCAGGCAACTGATGTTTGGTTGGATATTCTATGCAGATGACAATGATGATCGACTCATCAACGGCTGTACAAATCGAGGTGGGCACAACAGCAATGAGCCCTGCTGGCTTTATTTCAATCCCACCATGACCGAGGCAGAGCGTGAGCAGGGTGTGCGCGACGGCACACTCTTCAAGTATATCAAGAACATCAATCTCTATAAGTGCCCCACAGGGGTACGCGGGGAAGTCAACACCTACGGCATTGTGGATTCCATGAACGGGTACGACGCCATTCCCGGGTCTGCGGGGTATATCATCAAGAAAAGGTCACGCATTAAAAATCCCGGTCAGCGTCTGGTGTTTCTGGATGAAGGCGTGACAAGCACGGAGAGTTGGACTGTGTATCGGGATCGCGAACAATGGTGGGATAACCCCACGGTACGACACGGTCTGGGCACAAACTGGGGCATGGCCGATGGACACGTGGAGCACTGGTTGTGGCAGGACATGCGTACCGTCAAGATCGCCGAACAGGAAGGCGACTGGCAAGCCCTGAAGAGTGAAACCAAGAATCCCGATCTCTTGCGCGTGCAAAAAGGGGTGTGGGGAAAACTCGGCTACGTCCCGGCCCTTTGACCATGTCTCAATACCCAGCGAATATCAGAGGGATGAGGGATGAAACTTGAAACCTGAAAGTTAAAACTGTTTCTCAATCCGCCAGCAAAACCGTGATAGTTACAGGCTCAGTCTTGTTGATTGTTATAAACACCACCAGATCCGTGCCGTCCATGGTACGATTGATACCAGTTTTGCAGTGGTCGTCAACCTGGCCGTTAACCAGGATCTTGGCACTGTCTGCATTCCAATTCTTGATACAGAATGCGGGATTCAGCAGGGGCGACTCCTTGCTGGCCTTGAGGGTCATCTTACAGGGACTGGATTTGCCCGATGTGTTTTCGATTTGATAGCATCTCTGGCTTCTGTCATAGCCCTTGGACGCAAACCCTTTTCCTGTGGACAATGCCGGTGCATAGGCCCACGAGCGGCCGAATGTCACCAGGTTGGTCGTGGTCATTGTATTCATGCCATACAGGGCATACCAGGACAGGCGGTTGCCATTCTCATGGATAATCGGATCTGAACAGGGAGAGCTCATGATATGCGTGGGGCGGTCTGTGGTTCGGGCCCATCTGCCGTCGCTGCGTGCCTGGTTCACTGGGAAGTGGTTGTATCCGCCGTTGATCCACCGGACCCACATGCGGTTGCCCGGCTCAAAGCAGATGTAGGGTTTGTTCTTGGACTTGAACTGGAACTGTTGAATGGTGTAGTTTCGTTTCCAGTCAGACGACTTTGTGCTGGGGTCCACGGACACGGCCGTGGTATTGTAGTCATAATCGGCCACACGCACATAATCGTTTTCGAGAAGGTCTTGGCTTCGCTGGCCGGGCTGTGTCACGGGCAAAGATTCCTGATACTGGACGGCTCGGCCTGTGGAGCCTTTCTGCCACGACACCTTTCTGATCGCTGATCCATCGGGATAGATAGTATAATATTCATCGGCCCAGCATCCCCAATCGGTCTTGGGATCAGTCATCCATATGTGGTTGTGAGCACTGATCAGTGCGTAGCGCCAGTGGATCACGGCTCTGGCATCACTGCTCTCAATGATGCGCACGTGTGAAAACCGACAGTGACGATCCTGCATGTGTTCGAAGCATCCTTCAATATCGTTCTTGCCATTGCCCCAGGTTTCAAGGCTCTGGTCGGTCATCCAGTTCTCGTTTTCAGACACCCAGGCAGGACCGTATCGGATGCCACGCCAGAAAATGAATTTCACGGGAGAGTTGTCAAAGCAAACTACGATATCAGGGTCCTGGTCCACACGCCAGAGGTTGTCCCATGCATCGTGGTATTTCAACTTGGTATAGAAGGCGCCAAAGCGGCCTGGATTCTTTTTGATCGTGGGCAGTCTGTGGGCTTGAATGTCCGGTGTACCCTTCGGGACCTTTGAAAAATGGCTCTTGACCTGGCTGGCTGTGAGTGCCTTGTCAAACACCTTGACCTCATCGATGATGCCGCTCAGTCCATAGTATGTGGGCATGGTGCCCCAGGTTCGGATCGTATCGCTGGGTCTTCTCGGTGCAGTGACCATGCCAATGATACATTCGTTTTTCTTGGGATAGGTCAGGGCTCCGTGAATGGGGACTGTCCCCACGGCCTTGCCATTGACATACAGTGTCATGGCCTTGCCTGCCCGGTACACGCCGGCCAGATGCATCCATTTTCTCAGGGGTACGGTCTCGTTGGCGCTGGAACACACGATCCACTGTTCGCTGATCGCGGTTTCAAAAGACACCTGGCCGTAGGGCCCGATTTGAAGGCGATACCCCTTGACTTCACTGGACTCGGTGGTGATCACCGGGCACCAGTTTTCCGGGTACTCTCCCAGGGCCACCCAGGCCTCAATGGTGAATTCATCGCCGGGCTTGGCTGTCTCTTTTCCGGTGCGTATGACTCGGGTGGTGAAGCCATCCAGTCGCAGACCTTTTCCGCGAATACCCGTGGCCTGTTCAAAATTGCCTTCAATGGTGTCCTTGATCTGCGTGGACGCTTCAATTGCTTTGCCGTCCTTGATCGTTTCGAAATCCCATGTCATCACGGGCGTCTGAGCCATAGTCACTGATGCCATGAATAAAAACAGCCAACCATAAGAATGTTTCATAAGTCACGTCCTCATTTCTTGTGTTAGTGGCACCCTCAGAATTGCCTTTTATCCGTAAGCAGACACAGGCTGCTTCTCTACTTAGAACTGAAGTTTTGCAAACTTCAAGTTTTCAGTTTTCAGTAGGCAGTTTACA
>CAZBTJ010000114.1:0-17825 GCA_964494325.1 uncultured Pirellulales bacterium | reverse complement strand
ATTGTCCAAATCTTAAAGGTTCACCCATCTCCAAATCCAAGCCGTCATTGAGGCCGAGTCTGGCTCCATGTGGGAAACTTGTTTACCTAAATGGTGACAGCCGAAGGACTCCCACGAAGTGGACACGCGAAGCGTGTTTTGACGGCGCCGTACGATCAAGAAGGACAGTCACGAATCGGCACTTGCCCTTCCCGTTCTTCCTCAAAATCACCACGCGCAACGTCAAAATACTGTTATAACTGCCTGATCGGATTCTTCAACAGGCTCCTAGAGAAGTGCTTTTCCTAACGCCCTGACTGCTTGCTTCCGGTCGACAGCTTTGACGCCAAACATGATACTGATTTCAGAAGCCCCCTGGTTGATCATTTCAAGGTTGACACCTGCATCAGCCAAAGATTCACACGCCTTGGCAGCCACACCCACTGCGTATCGCATCCCTTCACCCACGATCATGATTAAGGCCAGGCCATGCTCAAGGGTCACACCATCCACCCTCAACTCTGTCCGAATGCGATTCAGCACATGTGTCTCTTTTTCAGGGCTAAAAGGGGCACTCTGAAGAATCACCGACATATCATCAATACCCGTGGGGCAATGCTCAAATGATAGCGACTCTTCTTCTAGAATCTGCAGCAACCGTCGCCCAAAACCAAGCTCTCGATTCATCATGTATTTGTTCAAATTAAGCGTACTGAAGCCCTGGGCACTGGCAATTCCGGTGACCGCCCCATGTTTGTACTTTCGTTCTGGCACAATCATCGTGCCGGGCGCATCAGGGCGATTTGTATTCTTGATACAGATTGATACATTGGCCTGCACCGCAGGCATAATTGCCTCATCATGAAAAACACCAAATCCCGCATACGCCAATTCCCGCATTTCACGATAGGTGAGCAATGAAAGGGCGGGTGCATCTTCTTTAATGCGGGGATCAATGGCAAACACGGAATCCACATCCGTAAAATTCTCATACACATCGGCCTTCACAGCTGCGGCCAAAATCGCCCCTGTGATGTCGGATCCCCCTCTGGGAAAGGTCGCCACTTCATCCTGCTCAGTATACCCGAAAAAGCCCGGAAAGATCGCAATCTCGGACATGTCCTTGAGTGTGGCCAGCCGATCAAATGACTCTGGCAAAACCTGTGCATTCCCAAAGTCGTCACTCAACAACATACCAGCCTCTTTGGGATCGACATAGGTGGCTGCCACACCCTGTTGCTTAAACGCCTGGGCAATAATCTTGGCATTATTGTCTTCACCCGAGGCCTTCATGGTATCCATAAACTGAGCCTCATGGCTTGATCGACCGGCAATACGCCCCTGCAAGTCTCCTCTTATTTGGTCAACAATGGCCTTATTGAGGCCCAGATCTTTTTGGATTTCTGCGTACCGATGAACCACAGCCTCCAATGCATCAGTAAAATCGCGACCCGCCACTACAGCCTCAGCAAGGCCAATTAACAGATCAGTCACCTTGATATCATCACCATAGCGTTTTCCCGGCGCAGACACGACCACAATGCGACGATCAGAATCACTTTTAATAATATCCAGGATCTTCAGAATCTGCTTGGCATCTGCCACAGAAGAACCGCCAAATTTTACAACTTTCATGATGTTTCCTCGTGTTTCAGACTATTCTTAACGTGATGAGCTCTTGATAAAATACTCCATAAGCTCATGGCCTTTTTCAATTCTAAAACCACTTTCTCTGGCACAGGTCTCACTAAATGGTTTTTGCATAATCGGTTTGACCCCTGTACCCGCCATGGCAAATGGTACAGGATCAGACGTGTGTGCCCCCGTCATAACCGGCGTGGGATGATCGGGCAAAACCAGCACACGCCAGTGATCATATTGTTTCAGCGCTTGCATCACAGGCCCCACGATCTCCTTGTCAATGCGTTCTATGGCCTTGACCTTGATAGGGGCATTACCCTGATGTCCCGCTTCATCAGGACCTTCAATATGCACAAAGACAAAATCGTGCGTTTTGAGTGCTTCAATCGCAGCCTGCGCTTTGCCCTGATAATTCGTGTCATAGAATCCCGTGGCACCTTCCACTTCGATCAAGTCAAAGCCCACAAGTTTGGCCAATCCTCGCACCAAATCCACAGCGGTAATAGCGGCCCCTGTCAACCCATATTGTTTTTTAAAACTGTCCAGCATGGCTTTACGTCCTTGGCCCCAAAGCCAAATTGAGCTGACTGTATTTTCACCCAAATCACGTCGTATTTTATTAATCGCATGATCTTCAAATAGCCTCATGGACTCATGAATCACCTCCTTGAGCAAATCTGCGCCCTTGCCACGAGGCAACAATTTATCAACAGCTTTGCCAATATGGTCGTGAGGAGGATGCGTATAACAGTCAAAGTCCATATCCCGACACACCATCAGGTGACGATAACTCACACCCGTAAAAAACTCGAGACGATCATCGGTTATCTGTTCAGCCAATTCACGAATCATGGTTTGGGCTTCTGGTGTCGAGATGTGGCCAGCACTGTGATCGGCCATCTTGCCATCCGACAGGGTCACCAGATTACATCGAAACACCCAATCGGTCAAACCCAAGGAGATGCCTTGAGCCACGGCTTCAATAGGCGCCCGCCCTGAATAGTATTTGGCAGGATCGTATCCAAGCAGACTCATTTGGGCCACGTCACTGCCAGGTTCAAAGCCTTGAGGCACAGTTTGCACAAGACCCAAACGGCCTTCCATACTAATAGCATCCATATGAGGTGTGTGCGCTACTTCAATAGCCGTCTTACCGTCAAATTGCTCCAATGGTTCATCTGCGGCACCATCCGGCAGTATCAACACATATTTTGTCGTCATAAATCACCGTTTATTAGTGGTCAAAATCCACGCTGAAGCGTGGCTCTGCAGAAAAGTCTGTTCTCTTGAATCGAGGGCTCTGCCTAAGCGTCACGATCTTCAGGAATGTCTACGATGCGAATGCAACAGGGCAAACCAGTCAGTACCTCAGACTCAGCTAAATCCTTGATCGCAGCCATCATGTTCTTTTCCTGTGTTTCATGCGTGGTGATCACCACGGGCACGGAGGCATGGGGCGCCTTGGCCTCATGTTGCAGAGCACCTGATATACTGATCTGGTGATCGCCCAAAATACGTGTGCAAGTCGCCATCACGCCGGGATGATCCTTGGCCATCACTCGAATATAGAAACGACAGACACAATCGTCAATCGACTCAATCATACCCACTGTTTCAGCCCTGGGCACAAGATGTGTGTGCTCAAAGGTATTGCGGGAATTGCCCATAGCCACTTCAAGCACATCTGCCACCACCGCACTGGCAGTGGGCATCATGCCGGCACCACGACCATAAAACATGACCTCACCCAAAGCGTGAGCAAACACGGACACGGCATTAAACGGGCCATCCACACGTGCCAGGGCACAGTCACTCAGAATAAAGGCGGGATGTACACGAAGCGAAATCTTGCCGTGTTCGTTCTTCTGACCAATGGCCAGAAGCTTCAGGCAGTATCCCAGTTCCTGTCCATATTGGATGTCGTCGATAGAGATATTTTCAATGCCCTCTCTGTAAATGTCCTCAAGTCTGATTTCACACCCAAATGCCAGAGATCCCATGATGGCCAGCTTGTGCGTACTGTCTCCACCATTGATGTCCAGAGTGGGATCTGCTTCAGCATAGCCCTTTTCCTGGGCCTGTGCTAATGTCTCGGCAAAGCCAGTGCCCTTGACACTCATGTTAGAAAGAATGTAATTACACGTACCATTCACAATTCCGAACATCTCTTGAATGTCGTTGGCAACAAGCCCTGTACGTATCGCAGAGATGATGGGAATCCCCCCGGCGCAGCTCGCTTCAAAAGCAATGCATCGCCCTTTCTCACGGGCCACCTGATACAACTCAGTACCATGCTCTGCAAGCAACGCCTTGTTGGCAGTCACCACGTGTTTACCTGCGTTTAGCATATCGAGTTGGAGGGTCTTTGCAAAACCAGTGCCACCAATCAGTTCCACCGCAATATCAATGCTGTCATTGGACAATAAGGCCTGCACATCACGGGTCAGAACACCTTCCGGTAGGTCCACAGAACGAGGCGACTCTATGTCAAGATCAACCACACAAGCAAGAGTCAGGCGAATACCGGTTTTGGCGGCAATGGCATCACCATTTTCGAGAATCAACTTTGCCACACCAGTTCCCACTGTTCCAAACCCCACCAACCCCACATTGACGACCTTCTCATTCATGATTATATACCTTCCGAAAACCATTGTTACGCACAAGATTTGGATCACATGAAACAAACTCTCAGATCCAGCCTTGTCGTTCGTTATACCCTGACGTCAGAGTGCTTCAACACACCAATATCCCAAAGTAAATAGCCGATAATCAAACCGATTACGGCCTTTGGGTCAAGGCAAAAATTAGGGGATAAACTAAATAATAGGCATGATTTAGAGTTTCTTGAGACGACGAAAACAGGTCGTGACAACACGACTCTTTCGGTCTTTTTTTATTACTTGGCAAAACACTTCCAATTGTTTAGCCGGCTAAGATGGCATTTTCCACAGCTTCATCCTCAACATCAGTGAGAGTGTGAGTCCCCTGCTGCATCTTCACAGGCATATGGATAGTAAATGTGGTGCCTTTTCCCATCTCACTTTGCACATGAACGTGGCCACCGTGAGCCTCCACGATTCGATGTACAATCGCCAGGCCAAGGCCTGTGCCTTTGATTTCTTTGGCTCCAGAACGATTCACCTGATAGAAACGATCAAATATCCTGGACAAGTCATTCTTTGGAATGCCCATACCAGAATCTCTGACACTCAAAACAAACTTCTCCCCAACACACCTGACCCCCACAGTGACACATCCATTTTCTGGGGTAAATTTGATGGCATTGCTGATCAAATTGGTCAAGACCTGCATCATGCGGTCTGAATCATACACTGCCATGGGCACACCGGGCTGAATATCCAACGCAAGGTTTATTTTTCCCTTGTTCGCCATGTGAATCATCGTGTTATAGGCTTCCTCCACCGTATGCACAAGATCGCCTTCGTTCATTCGGAACTTCATCTTGCCGGTGCCCAACTTCTGGAAATCAAGCACTTCATTGATCAAACGCCACAAACGATCAATATTTCTCTTGGCAACCCCCAAGAAATGTCCCTGATCGTTGTTGAGAGGCCCAGCCACACCGTCTGACACGATGAGTACAGCTTCCTTCATCGCGGCCAATGGGGTCCGCAATTCGTGAGACACAGTGGAAATAAACTGAGATTTGATCTCTATGGTTTCACGTAATTCTTTTTCTGCACGCACGCGGGCCGTGATGTCGTCGATAGCCACCACCACACAGGTTTCGCCATCAATCAACAACGCTTCTGTGCTGATTGACAACCATGGATGGATGTCTTTTTTATTGATACGTATACGTGGATTGATCTCAACACCATGAATGGCTTTCTCCTCATCCAGAGACCCCTTTATGGTACTAAATAACTTACAGTCCAGACACGCCCTGCCATCACCACATCGCAATCTGGTGTTCTTGGGTGCCTTACAGGAATTGGCACATCCCAAAACACGACCCGGGTAATGATCAAGAATATCAGGATAATCTTTAAACGTCATCCTACGAACGGCGTCATTGGCGCGTCGAACCTTCATCTCAGAGTCAATCAATAACATGCCAATAGGCGCTGCGTCAAAAATGGCTTCCAGATTTTTCTGTTTCCTGTGAAGAATCTCCTGGACACGTTTGCGTTCAGTAATATCAATATCCACGCCACGGTACCCAACTAATTCGCCATGCTCGTCCAGCAATGGCACACCACTCTTCAAGAGCCAAGCCGTATTGCCATCAATGTCACGAATCTTTGTTTCAAACTCTCTGAATCGATCTTTACGTGCAAATACTTCGAAGGCCTGCTCCTTTAACGTCTCACGTTCCTCTGGATCAAAAAGATCAAAGAAGTATTTCTGCCCCAACAGATCATTGGGTTTAAAGCCAATGTTTTTTTCAACGACAGGACTCACATAGGTAAACAGACCGTTGGCATCAACTTCCCAGATCCATTCTTGTGCATTTTCCACCACTTGCCGAAATCGCTCTTCTGATTTAAACAGGGCCTTTTCCGCTTTATAACGTTCAGTGGCATCACGAAAACTCAACACGCGTCCGGCAATCTGACCCGCCACATATTGTGGTTTTGAAAAATGTTCAATGACCCTGCCATCTTTACAGACCAGCACAGCATTTTTGTCAGAGAGGGACGAGGATTCGCCCAGACTTTCTGATGTTAAGCCCGCCAAAAAAACCGGCGCATCCTTCAGTTGATCCCCCATGGCCCTTAGTAACCTATCAAAGTTTATGGTCTCAAAATACGCTTCAGAAAAACCCCACATACTGGAAAATGTCTGATTGTGGTGCGTGATATTTCCTTCGTTGTCCACGGCCAACAATCCATCGGCTGTAGATTCCAACGTAGCGTTCAATAGGGCATAAGATTGATCCAGTCGCGCTTCAGCTTCCTTACGTTCCGTCACATCCCGAATGACACCAATGGAACCTGTCACGTGTCCCTTTGGGTCCTTCAAGACTGAAATTGAAATATCCACATCAATAATGATCCCAGATTTTTTGACCATTCTGGTTTCAAGGTGATGCTGCATGCCTTTTTCTCGAATGTTTTCATCACAGATTTTTTGCCACTCTTCTTTGGGATAGAAACTATCGACGGGACACAAATAGAGCTCTTGTTCGGTCATCTCCAAGAGATCGGCCGTAAACTGATTCCAGGAAACCAGTTGACCGCCCTGATTGACCATCATAATGGCCACTGCAGAATTCTCAAAAATAAGGCGATAGTTTTGCTCTGCAAGCTGCAGTTTTTGTTCTGCCTTTTTTCGTTCAACAGCATAACGAATGACACGTACAAGAATCTGACTGTCAACCTGACCTTTAATCAGATAGTCTTGGGCCCCTAACTGTACCGCATGAATTGCAGTGGCTTCATCGTCCCGGCCACTCATCACAACGATAGGTATGTGAGGTGCCGCCTGATTAAGCTTGTCAATGGCATTAGTGCCTACGCTGTCCGGCAATCCCAAATCAGACAGAATGATATCGAATGCTTCAGATTGAACCAAAGAGATGGCCTCTCCAAGTGAGCCAGCAGATCTGACTTCTGACACCAACAGAGAAGAATGCTTCAGTAAACGCTCCAGAAGCTTCTTATCTACGATATCGTCTTCAACGATCAGAATTTTCAAATCATTGTCGTGATGCTCATTCACGGTACAATCCTTTACTATTGTAGTCCAAGCAGATGACCTGCCAAGCTAGGCATTAAGCCTCTAAGGCGTCATGCACTTTTTCCATTAATTCTGCGAAATTAAAGGGTTTTGTGACGTAATCAGAAATGCCGTACTCAGAAACAGCTGCAATATCTGATGGCTCAGAAATGGCAGTCACCATAATCACGGGAATATGCTTGATTTCGGCTGTTGACCGTAATTGTTTCAACATTTGGTGGCCATCCATCTCTGGCATATTTTTATCCAGCAGGATCAAATCCGGCATCTCAGCCATGGCCTGCTCCAATCCTTCTCGGCCGTTACAGGCTGTGACCACCTCACACTCTGAAAACTTTAACCGATAGGCAACCGTGGCACGCAAATCAGGCTCATCATCGACGACAAGAATCTTTGGCATCGTCACTTTTTTCTTTTTTCTAAATAGCTTCAACATAGTCCGCCTCTGCAATGATTGAATGATGCATTTTGGGTTTAATTGGTTTTGCACCCCGTAAAAATAGGCTATGGCTTACTCACTGTACCCGTGATGGGTGCCTGATCAGTCAGCTCTTTGTATTTATCCTTAACCTTCTGTGGCACAGCTCGCCTCTGATCAATATGGGGTGACAAGAGCACCACAAGCTCGGAGTTAAGTATAATATTGTGTGTTGTCTTAAAGAGCTTGCCGATAAAAGGCAACTCTCCCAAGAACGGAACCTGTGTCACCTGAACCGTTTTTTCACGGCGCCGCAAGCCCCCGATGATGGCCACTTCGCCATCTTTAAGCAGCAAAGACGTATCTGCATTACGAGAATCGATCACTGGTACGCCAGCTAGTAGGGTATCGCCGGTCCTGACACTCTGATCAACGATGACGCTCAAGGAGATCTCTCCATTGTCAGCCAATACGGCGGTGACTTCAAGCGTGACCCCGGCCTCCTTAAATTGTGTCGAGGTCATCTGGCCCCCCTGAGACGTTGAACTAATCTCATTATAGGGAATTTGTTCCGCAGCCACAATCTTAGCCGTTTTGCCGCTGGCCACCATGATCCTTGGACTGGCAATGATTTCAACGTCACGGGTACTCTGAATGGCACTCACCATCGCGCTGACCGTGCCACTGACGACATCTATCGTCCCACCCAGATTGGTTGGATTAAATCCCATACCCACGCCCACATTGGCTTCAGCATCCCAGGGATAAAACGTATCTATGGGGTCTGAACTGGCGTAGATACCATTAAAGCGATCTCTGTAATCGCTGGATAGCACATTCCAGTTGACCCCGATTTCTTTGTCATCGCCCAGGGTCACATCCAACAATACGACCTCAACCATAATTTGCGGTGGTGTTTTGTCCACTTTTTGAATCTCTTGAATGATCTTGGCTGTGTTCTCTTGGGTATCGCAGATAATGATTGTATTGCTGGTACTATTCGCCACAGCACTGCCATATTTACTCAGCATTTTCTCTAATACTGTCACCAAATTCTCAGCCTGCAAAAACTTCAGATTGATGGTTTCAACGGTGAGCCCTGGCGTTTTCCGGTCCAGATACATGGCTTCTATTCGAATCAGTGCCAGGTTTTTGGGCAAGTCACAAACCACAAGCGAATTGGTTCTCTCCACAATGGATACCGTGCCATACTCAGAGAGCATCGAGCTCAGGGCTTCTTTGGCACTTAGGGCATCAATATGTTTAAATGTAATCGGCAGAACCTTCACACCCGCCATGGGTTGGTCGAGGATCTTGATCTCTTTCACCTGAGACTCTACATGGGCCTTGGTGTCGCAAAGAATTACGCCATTGGTCTTCCCCACCGTCATGATACTTCCCGCCGATGAAACAAGCTTACTCACGGCACCACGTACATCATTGGCATCCATGTAGGTCAACCTCACATATTTCAGCGTCACCGCTTCAATAGGACGATCCGCTTTTTTGATCTCCTTGGTAATTCTTTCAATGGTCTCTGGCGTGTCAAAGATAATCACAGAATGGCCGTTTTCTTGAGGTGATATATTCCCACGCTCTGAACTAAGACAGGAAAAGGCATCACTGACAGCTTTCGCATCAATAAAGTTGAGTTTTACTGTTTCCGATGAAAGCTCCGAAAATCCAGCGTCAAACGCCTCGTCTAAGCCAGAGGCGTTGATTGAAGCATACTGCTGTTTTTTTAACACGGACTCAAACGGATTACTCTTTAGTCCAACATTGGTATTGGGCTGCGAGAAAACAACCTCGACACAACACATCACCATAACCACTAAACACTGTTTTGAAAACCGCTGATTAATCATAAACCTGCCTCCGTCTTCTTCTGTAGGACATAAAGGTTTATTGTTATGTCACACTTCAGGATTCGCTCCTGGCCCTTCGTCAACTCAATATTTAAGGCAGTCAACCAGATTTGCCGCTCCTGATGTTGGAGACAATCAACAAATAAACTCAGTTGGCTATATTCTCCCAGCACTGTCAAAGTTGTCTCAACAGATTCAATATAGCTGGGATCAGTTTCTTCTCCGACAATGATATCTCGTTTGTCTGCCGACAAATCCATTTTGGCAATTGAACATTCAAACTGCTCTGCCAATTGTTCAAGGCTACCAAACAACGTCTCCACTTGATTGGGGTCAAAAACAGTATAACTGACTTCATTAAACTCTTCTCTTAGACCTTCCAGTACTTTGCGACGATTCACCAACACACTCTTAATATCGACCTGCTTGCCAATCATCTTGTCAATCACAGGCTCATAATGTTGAACAGCCTGCAACCGATTGACATGCGGCGACACGATCTGTGCATACATGGCAAGACCCAGTATGATCAACAATGCGGCATACAGCACATTCCTTGATGACTTATCCAAGTTTGTCATTTTATCTAATAGCACGTTTATATCCCTGTGGTTGTCTTAAGTTGACACTTGATTTCGTAAAGATGGTGACTGTAGTAGCCACTCTTATGGTCCGTTTTAACTAAGTTTGCCGACACAATATGACGGCACTGACTTAATCGGGCCACATACTTGGTCACATCACTATACTTCAAGGCCTTGCCCTTTATGTGTAGATTGAAATTTTTTCTGGTATTCAACGCTGTTAAACAAATCCCTTTCGGCTTGTTGTCATTGATATCGGACAGGACACCCGGCCAGTTTACATCCTTTTTCTCTCCAATTTTCTCTTTCAGCTTGGTGGGTATTCTACCCACGATCTCAATCTGAGACTCCACGTCACTGCGTTTCTTGACCACTTCGCCGACAGCACTATTGGGTTTTTTTCGGGCAATTCGATCCGATATTTTTTCTATCTTTAACATGAGGCCCATAGACAAAAGTCCCATAAGAAGAAGGACCACAGCGGCCGCAATCGCAGTCAGCATGATCCCCTGACGAACATTCTTCACCTCTCTAATCTGGCTGGGTAACAGATTGACCTGAGGCAGCATAACGTCCTTGGACAATGACCGCATGGCATAGCCAATGGCCGCTATGGATATCTGGTCTTGGGAAACATCTTTGGGAAAATTAAGGGTGCAGTAATTTTGAGCATTCTCGGGCGTTATCACATCTATAGACACCTGCGGTATGACCTCACGCAAGCCTGTTCCAACCTGTTCAGAAAGCGACTCTGCCTCATCCGCCACCACGTTTATTTCCCATTGGCCACTGGACTCAGGGACTTCCACTTCAAAATACTGCATGACCATCTTGATCTTTTTCTCGAGAAAAGAAGCCAGCGCTTCTGGAGTGTCTTTAACGTCAGCAATATCATGCATGCGAATAAAACGCATGCTTCGTTCCCGCATCACGGTCAAACAAACCTGATCATCTCGAATGATGGCAAACATCACATTGACGCCAAATTGATTGGCCACTTTCTTGTGGTATAGCGATCTGATATAGGCCAATAAATACGGCTCAACCACCTGCACATTCAATCCGATAGCCTCGCACGCATTCACGGTAGCGCTTACTGTTTTCAAATCGCCGGCTGCCACAAAGACACGTTTCAATTCGCCAGTGGATTCAAGACTCCTGTAATCGGTCACGGTTTTGACACCCGCGAGGTTGACATACTGCCTGATCTCTTTCTGAATATACTGCCCCAGATTAGAGGATACTGCGTTGGGCACTTCCATAATCTGCATTAATGAGCGAGAGGAGGACAAAGAGAGCGTCGTTAATTTCGTTTGTTTGCATCTGCGTTTAAGGTCACGGATCACTTGTTTTAATAGTTTAGGATTATCGATCCGTCCAGCCTTCATAAACCCCTCCGGCAGAGGCCGACGTGCCGCATACAAAAGATGGATACCATGACTGTCCTGTTTTAAGTGCGCCAAAGAAATGAATGTACCAGAAATGTCAATACCGAAAGCATATTTGACTTTACGTTTCATCTAATCATCCTCATTAATCCTCAATGCGACAAGCCGAATCATAACCGGAGAACCCAAATCACGCCCCGTGTGTCCTGCCGTCGCTTTAATTTCAAGTCCGTGGCCCAATCTGCCAGTCACGATAATCTGTGGGGTATCTCGCCACACGGGCATAAACGCCAAACCTTTTTCTTCCAACGGCCTTCTCGTACAATATCTCAAATTAGCGTCCTCACAACACGCGGCCTAGTGAGTGTACGGATAGAAGACAATGCGCATTCTTGCGCATACGTTTAGCCTTCATATCGGCCGGTTTGGGGCATGGAATAACTAGAGAAATGGAAAACTCGATGCGTTATGCTGTAAATCTGATTCAATAACGTTTGGCCACAAATGTGGTCAATGTGACAAGTACTTCATCAGAAGCCAGGGCATTGTCATCATTGTCGTCGTACCCTACAGACACAGAAATGGTCTTTTTTGAAGCGTGTCTATCGTCGGAAACATTGGCAAGATACTGACCACTCAAAACGGCGGCGGCTTCAGTATAGTTTGCGCTGAAATCATGTAGCATCCTGGCCTGAATTTCACTCATCTTGCCCTGGGCCAGAGGCAAGCTCTTGGTTTTCCGCTCAACAATCCGGCTGGTCACCTGGGCCGAGGTCATGGCCTTGAGAATCGGAACAATAGCCACGAGGAGCAATGCCGATGCCAGCACAACCTCAACAATCGTGACGCCTGCTTGACGCCGAATCTTTGTATTTACGGGCTTCATACCTTAACTTCCTGTCAAAATTACAGCCCCAGTGGCTACCACAATGGAAATGCTGTATGATTGGTCTTCCGAGGAAATCTCAATTTGTCCACCCGCGCCATGGGTGAGATTTCCTAGAGGCCCAAATTTATAATTGACAATACCAGACGTCACTGTCACATGAGTATCAAACGTCACCGTATCCATGATCTCTACAGTGCCCACATGGGTAAGATTATACCCGCTAAAGGGGGCACTGCCTATCAAGTGAATGCGATATCCGGCCGAGTTACTGGCGGCATCACGCAATGCCAAAGACCGGGCCCGTCGCAAATCAGACACGAGCTTTCTCGCCGCAGAGTCAGCCTCTTTATGGCGAATCACCTTAAATTGCAGTCTTGGGATTGCCACAGCGGCCATGACGCCCATTATCAGGACGACAACCATCAACTCGGTAAATGTATAGCCCTCTTTTTTCATGACACAGCTCTCAATCAGAACGAGGATGGCGCTCGGCCATCCTCGTTCTTGTCTCGCGATATGATTGATAGTCACAACGTGACTATGGCCTCTTCAATTAGTGAGAGTGCGCAGCCACTCGATGCGTTGTGGTACTGTACACATAGGGCGTCTCAAACGGGCATGTGGGAGCACCGTCTGGGAAATAATCTAGATCGCTTGTTAATGCAGCCAGCGTCGCTGGCCAAGCGCCATCCGTGGCATACACCAATTCCAACTGGGAGTTGAGCAAATCAACATTCGTCTTACATGCGTTCGCCTTTGCAGTAGTAGTACTCTCACCTATTCTAGGCACAGCCACGAAAGCCAATGCACCTAGAATCAAAACCACCACCATCAATTCAACCAACGTAAAACCATTTTTACGCCTACACCTCATCTTTTGCTCCTTTCGCAATAACTTTCTAAAAACACTCGTAATGTTAGAGTTTCGTACTCTTGTATCGACATACAATTCAATACACTTAACTCGTCTGTACCATTTTTTTAATTCTGAATCTGATTCATATAGTCAAACATCGGCAAATACACGGCCATCAAAATCACACCGATCAGGGAGCCCATACTCACCGTTAACATGGGTTCAAGCTTGACCAGAAGATTATTGATAATTCGATCGATATCTTTGTCCATGAATTCAGACCCCTTGATAAGCATGTCAGGTAATCGCCCCGCCTGTTCTCCGGAATCCGCCATGTGGATCACAATCGAGGGAAAGATATCATGGGCTTCAAAGGCCCTCGCCACAGGGGTCCCTGCTTGGATCACGTCTTTAAGATTATCCGTAATCTTGTACATTTCCCGGTTGGCCGCCACCTGCCTGGCCACATCCAAGGCTTCAATCAAGGGGACCCCCACAGAAATCAGTGTGGCAAAACTTCGATTAAAACGGGACACCACGATCAAGCGATTTAATTTGCCAAAGATGGGCAAACGAAGCTTAATCTTGTCCACACGTATTCTATTCTCAGGAGATTTAAGCCAGTGCTTAACACCGAACACCCCTGCAATCACCAAGGCAATGATGACATACCAATAATTCTGTACGATTTCACTGACATACACGAGAAATTGCGTGGGCCCTGGCAAGGGGACATTCATCCGGGTGTAAATCTTGGCAAACATGGGTATCACAAACATGATCAAGGCTGAAATCACCAGAAAGCAAACACACACCACCACAATGGGATAGGTAAAAGCGTTTTTAACCTTCTGAGAGATCTGCAGCTTATTCTCAAGGTAGGTCGCAGTCATCTCAAGGACTCGGCTTAATTCTCCACTTGATTCACCCGCCTCAATCATCCCCAGAAAGTAACTGGAAAAAGTGCTTTCATAGGGGCCAAACGCTTTTCTTAGACTCGAACCGGAAATGACTTTTTCGCGAACATCGCTAAGAATTTCCTTGAGAGAAGGATTCTCAGCCTGTTCTTCCAGGACTTCCAAACAATGCATCACGCCCAGCCCGGCAGAATACATACCGGAAAACTTGAATGTAAACTCCACCACATCCTTTTGAGTCACACGCTGACGCGTGAGTTTACTTTTCGTATTCTTATGGGCCTTCAAGAGTGAATACCCCATCTTGGAGAGTTCATCACGGACCTCGTTCACATTGAGCACATCATCCAATGTCCCCTTGAACTTTTTGCCCTGATGATCTTTTGCTATATAGGTATATGTTGGCATAACGTTTTGAGCCATTCATTCTATAATTGAGTAATATCAACAGTACGTTCAACTTCTTTCAGGCTGGTACACCCATTTAGGACATCGGTGATGGCGCTCTGAGCCAAAGTGCTCATGCCCTCTGAAACAGCCAGGCGTTTGATCTCATCATCATTGGCACCGTCCATGATCAAACGTTTGATCTTTGGAGAGACGTCAAGGATTTCATAAATACTCTTACGACCCTTATATCCGGTCTGATAGCAATCACTACATCCCGTGCTTCGGTAAAGTTCGGGCACCGTCTTCGGAGTCTCTTGGCCAAATAGCAGGCTGATCTCTTCCTGATCGGGCACATAGGATGAAGCACACTTGGGACAATTCTTTCGCACAAGTCGCTGAGCCACTGTCCCAATCAAGGCAGAACCCACCATAAATGGAGGCACGCCAATATTGATCAGCCTGGAAATGGCACCGGCCGCATCGTTGGTATGTAATGTACTCAACACAAGATGGCCGGTAAGCGCCGCACTCACGGCAATCTCGGCCGTCTCAAGATCACGGATCTCACCGATGAGAATCACATCCGGGTCCTGCCTCAAAATACTCTTGAGTGCCGAGGCGAAGGTCAAACCTGCCACAGGTCTTGTCTGCACCTGAGTCGCGCCCTCGAGGCGATATTCCACAGGATCTTCCACGGTGATGACATTTCTTTTTGGCGTACTGACAAGCTGAAGCAGGGAATAGAGTGTGGTGGTTTTACCACTGCCTGTCGGCCCTGTCACCAGCAACATGCCATAGGGATTGGATACCAGTTTTCTCAGCTTCTTATTGCTCACCTCATCGTCGACCACGGCATCAAGATTCCACTTCTGGGCATCCTTATCCAGCACACGAATCACCAGTTTTTCTCCCCCCACAGAGGGAAGGGATGACACACGCAAATCATAATTGCGCCCTACATGGCTCACAGAAATATGGCCATCCTGAGGCACTCTTTTTTCGGAAATATCCATACCCGCTTTGATTTTGATATTCGACGTCACCTCACTCTGCACAGACGCTGGCACATTCAAGGCATTCTGCAGCATACCGTCCACACGATATCGCACTCGAGTGCCGGTCTCCTGCGGTTCAATATGGATATCACTGGCTTCTGAATCAATCGCCCCTCGAACAATTGACGTCACCAGCTTGGTGATGGGATTCGAAACATCTCCAAGCATCAGCTCATGATCATCTCCCTGTTCACCCTCTTGGCCTTCTTTGAGACGCATGGACACAATGTCCTGCTTGGTCTCATTGGCCACATCAAAATGGCATTGAATGGCCAGTCGTATGGCATCAACCGTAGCAGCCACAGGCATGACTTCATAGCCGGTGATCAACTCAATTTGGTCTCTGACCATCAAATTCATGGGCGAGGTCATGGCGACATACAATTGGCTGCCATCCACCCTTAGCGGAATGAGCGTATGGCGATCGGCCAGTTCAAATGACACCAGGTGAGCCACCACCTGCTCAATCGCATCGGCATCCAAATCAATGTATTCGATGCCGTGGCAGGCAGCCACAACCTTCAAGATTTGATCCTCTGTCAAATAGTCGTCGCTCTTGAGGATAGACAATATGCCATGGCCTGTTTTAAGATGTTCTTGCTTAATCTCGTCGAGACTCTGTTTGCTCAGCATCTCTTCCTGCTCGACAAACGCAATAATAGAGTCTTGGTTATCCATGGCAAAGTATCCTTATAAAATTCAATCTCAACACCCTATCGTCATACCCGAGGAGGTACTTTATAATAATTGGCCCAGCCGTGACTCAATTTGCCAATAGGGTCTCTGCGACACACCCATACTGACGGCAGCGTCCCATAAAGACCGTATCAAGGCAAATGAAAGTGACCGAATCCCAGTGCCGCCCCCCTGACCCCTGAAACTTGAAACCTGATCCCTGACTCCTGACCCCTGACTCCTGCCCCCTGATCCCTGACTCTGCCCAAGTCAAATGCCTGCAGCCTCGCAGGGACCACAGGCTGCGAGTCTTATCGGCCGTCACAGGGGTCGTTTTCAGCCCAGATCGCAGAAAATGAAAAAACATGTAATGGGGTCTTTTTTTTCAGTCGAATGATATGACAATAAGGAAATCTCTCCTTGATCGTGAATGCAACGTCTGAAAAACGGAGATGTGACAAGAGATCATGAACGCTAGATGGAGACATAAGGGCACAGTTTTGGTACTGACCGTCTTCATTGTGGCACTACTCGCTGCCATAGTGACCGGTTTGATCCAGTTAGAAACCGCCGAAATTCAACTGATGAACAATCACGTTTTATGTTGAGCTCAACATAATGCGTGGTTATCGAGCAGGCAAAACGCATGAAGACACCATCCTGTCCGTTCACATGCACCAAACAAGGTCTCCTCAAAAACCTGCTTGCTGCCATCTACGCCAAATATATCGTGTCGGTAGTTCCCACGATTCATGACATGATAGATCGCATCTGGATACTCAACTCGAAGACTTCTAGCCATAACAAGGTGGTATAGCAAGTCAAATGGCGATGGCAAGGCTAAATGTTAATAATTACGGCATGACCCCAATGGCACTAAAGGGGTTCAAGCCTGTCGCGGCATCCGTACCACGATTTCCGTTGAGGGCTCAACAACGAAGTGGGCGGCGGAAGCTTTCAAACGCTCGCAATAGGACGGGGAGATATTTATTCCAGCCCAGTATCCGGTAAATCACACGACGACCGCCGTGAATGATTTGGCAGGGTAAGTGAATAAAGTAATGGCAGAACTTCTTGAATTCCATACGCATTACGTCGGTCTTTTCCTGGAGCCGACGAGAGGCCCAACGACCTTGAGTCGGCAAGAGCAGGCCCATCCAGCTTTTCAAGCTCCAGGATAGCGAGGCCATGACCATGTATGCCCAGTTGCTCTCCAAGGTATCCACGGGCATACGCATGGAGTGCACGCCGTTTTTTAACTGACCCAGGAGATTCTCCTGTTGGCAGCGTTGGTTGGCATCAAAGACGATCTGGGCTGGGGACATCTGACGGTCATTGGTGATATAGAAGAAGTATCGAATTTCATCAAAGAGAACGTCGTCTCCCTTTTCTACAGAAATATTTTTCCGTAACGCCACCATGCGATACGACTTTTTACACAGGGTCGGCTTGTAGTCAAATT
>CAZBTJ010000113.1:0-17939 GCA_964494325.1 uncultured Pirellulales bacterium | reverse complement strand
GGAAAATGCGGCTCAATAAATCAAGAAAGGGATGCTAAAAACTTATGACTGTTGATTAACATATGAGAACTGGTTAATGATTGACAAGTAATCATTAAGGTGTACAATTGAAGTATGGATATGGAAACTTTATTGAGACAAGCGATTCTTGAATCAGGCCGCACCCAATATAGAATTGCCAAGGATGCTGGGATTTCATTGGCCCAGATGTCTTACTTTATTAACGGACATCGGTCATTGAGTTTGAAGGCGGCTGGTAAGCTGGCAGAGACTCTTGGTTTTGAGTTTGTCCAAAAGAAGCAGGTGAGAAAGGCAAGGTAGTACCATGGCATCAGTATCCAAAGACAAGCGGGGCAACCGGAAGATTCAATTCTTGGACAATGGCCAGCGCAAAACGCTCTACCTTGGCAAGTTCAATGTCAGACAGGCCAATGCCTTCAAGGTTCGGTTGGAAGTATTGCTGGCTTCACGCACCATTGGCCCAGATGAAGAACTTGTTCAGTGGATGGAATCTCTGCCTGATGACATCCATGTCAAGCTGGCCCGGTTGGGCCCGGTTGGGCCTGGTGAAGCCCAGGACAAGCCATACGCTTGAGTCCTATGTTGACTACTATGTTGAGGCCCGCAAGGACGTTAAGACCACGACAAAGAATTCATGGACGCAGACGAAGCGCGTGCTTATCGACTTCTTTGGGCCGGATCGAGATAATGAATCTCCCCGCCGCAAGCAGCGGGGTATCATGGCGGACTATAATCCAATTATCGCCGCAAGCGGCGGGGAACTAACCCCTAAGAGATGAGAAGTATTACGCCTGCTATGGCATCTCGATGGCGTGAGGCAATTGCAGAAAATGGCCTTGGCGATGTAACTGTGCGAAAGCGGACGTCAATTTGTAAGCAGATATTTAAGCGAGCCATGGCGGAGGGGGCAATTCGTGAGAATCCATTTAGTCACCTTGTGTCAACGGCTATAGCGAACAAGTCGCGTGATTTCTTTGTGGATGCCAAATTGACGACCCAGGTGATGGAGGCCATGCCCAATGCCCAGTGGCGGACTATCTTTGCTCTGGCTCGCTATGCAGGTATACGTGTGCCTTCTGAACTTTTGCCTCTGAAATGGTGCGACATTGACTGGGAGCGGGGTACGATCTTGATCACAAGCCCAAAGACTGCACACCATGTCGGGGGAGAGTCCAGGGTGTGTCCGCTATTCCCTGAACTCCGTGAGATCCTTATGGAAGCCCACGAGCTTGCCCTTGAAGGTTCTGAGTATGTGATATCCGACAGGAAGGCGTCCTCCTGCAATCTGAGGACGCAGTTCTTGCGAATACTCAATCGGTCGGGCATTCCTGTGTGGGCAAAACCATTTCAAAACCTGAGGAGCACAAGAGAAACAGAATTGATCGAAAGATTCCCCATCCATGTGGTGTGCAAATGGCTCGGCAACAGTTCTGCTGTGGCCTAAAACATTATCTTCAAGTCAACGAAAACCACTTCATCAAGGCGACGCAAAATCCGACGCAGCAGGTGTCCGCAGGGCCTCGCGAGGCTTCGCAAGAGAAAATTAAGGAGCCCTGTATTGACAGTGGTTTACGAGGAATTGTGGGGTGTTGCGAAAGTGGACAAAACGGAATTAATACGCCCGAGAGGATTCGAACCTCTGACCTTTGGTTTAGGAAACCAATGCCAAAAAACTGTAAAGCTTGGAATTAACAACACTTCTGATTCAACCAAAACACCGTTGACACCTCAGTGGACACCCGATGACCCGAAACCGGGTGATATGGTCACTTCTGAACTGCCTACGGATCTGGCTGAAATCATAGCCGTTTGGCCTAATCTACCTTACAATATCAAGTCAGCGATCATAAGTCTTGTCAAATCTCAGACCAAGTCTATCGGAGGGGGTAACCATGGAGCGTGAAGTCTGGATACTCTTCTTGCTGATGTATCTGTTTGTGTTCTGTTGAGGAAATCTCCCAAAGCGTATTGGGGGATTTATCAATACAGGTTTTGCCGGAGGATTTTGCCTGCTTTTTCGTATTCCACACCATCTTCTTGGATACGAATAATTTCACAGGCGTTAATTGTATCTCCCTCTGAAAGCACGCTCCCATCAACCATAATGCAGAATTGACCATCTGAAGACCGCATGATTGATTGGAGGCGACCCAGAGGACTGTTTCCTGATGACTGCTTCTGTGTCCGGGAAGAATCTTCGAGCCTTTGAAGTTTAAGAGATGCTGGAAATATAGCCTCTGCTACTTCTGGTCCAGCGGCTATTTCCCACAGCATCTTGCCGATACTCCCACTGTCTAATTGCAGTGCCCGCTTGAATGCACCCTGATCACGCAGCTTTATTATGCGTTTCATCTCGTCGGTAGGCCCTTGGGCTTCCACTTTCAAATCTGTGACCTTGACCCTTGCCGCCATCTCCAATTTTGATAGCATGGCACTTGTCTGTGCATCGCCTAGATATCTTCTTTGTTTATATATAAGTTCCCAACGCTCGTTAAGCTTGTCCTGCACTATCTGCATTTCAGATCGTAGCGTGTCGGCAACGTACTTTTCCGGTGTTGTATGCCACCAAGCTGGTGTGCTTCCCGAAACAGGACCACCTAGGGCACGCGTACCATCGTCGTTCTCAATCCTATGTTGCAATTGACCTGTTGAAGATAATGTGTTCGTCATCTCTGTATCAGACAGCTTAGAAACGATCCTTACCGGAACGGCCCTTGGTTCCTGTTGCTCTAATGGTTTACTGAGGTATTCTGTCTTGTGATTTTCCGCTTGTGATTGTGTCGTATGACTACTGAGGATTATATTTAATTGTGCTGCCAAGTCCTTGTCAAGTATAGACAGCTTTTGGTACTCCTCTAAAGGCCAGCCAAGACGAGCACAAACCGCTGGTAACCAAGAGCCTTCCCTTTTTTCCGTTTAGAGTATAAGAACTACAAGCCGATATTCGCTTCATGTCAGGTTTCTCTTTTAAGTGTGGCAGCGATTTCTAGAACGTGGGCCAAGTCAGCGGTACGCCCTTCTGTATCTCTAACGTTGGGGCTTGCGCCACAAGCAAGCAACACTTCCACTGCCTCAAAACGTAGATCTGCGACAGCCTCATGAAGGGGAGTTCTGCCTATGGAGTTTCTCGCTTCAAGGTCCGCGCCATAGGCGACGAGAATCTCAATCGGACGCTGGCACTTTGCTTGATGTAGTGGTGTTTCCTGATTAAGCAAGTTCTTATCATTCGGTGATGCTCCAGCATCGATAAGCATCTGAACGAACGCGCCGCTTGGCTCAGCCATGGCACACTGCCACCAAGTTGTTCTTGTCCATTCGTATTCAGGAAGTCTGAAAGGGGCACCGTGCTCGATTAGGCACTTCAGCAGTGTTGCATCGCAACAATGAACCGCAGCCTGTAGGGCATCGCCGAAGTTGCTCTCTCTGAGAACATCAGCTCCTTGTCGGATCAACCATTTCGCCATCTCAATCTTATCTTCCATGAGAGCTTCGAACAGTGGAGTTCGGCCGTCACCGGGCTCTGTCTCTGCATCTAACACCGCACCTTCTTGGATAAGAACGGACGCTGTCTCGATCTCACCGAACCGAGCTGCGTTGTGGAGAGGTGTCCGCCCGTTGTCATCGCGTGTAACCACATCGGCACAGTTTTCCAATAGGATTGCTGCAATCTGTGCCTTTCCATAGAGGGCAGCCAGATTCAAGGGGGTGTATCCATTCTCGTTACGGTAGTTGATCATACTGGGTTTTGCTCTGACCATCTCTTCGATTGCAGCAACGTCTCCGTAATAGATCATTGCTTTGATTTCAACAATTACCCGCGTTCGCCCGCTGAGAAAGATATACGCATTTCGGACGGAACGCGAAAACGCTCGCAGGAATGTTGCAGCACTATCTCCAACACTTCTCCTTCCGAATCTCGTCATCGGTTGCCCTTCTTGTCTTGATAGTATAGCTTATCTTGCTGCCAGATAGCCACTAAGTGCTTTCTCTGAAATATTGATGCAAACATTGGCACTGCCATGGAAGAATTGTATCTTGAATCCGCAGTGTATTGCGGCTGCGATAAAGACGCCATTGGTAATGTAGCCGATATCTCTTTCTGCCATATGTTTGAGGCCGTAGCTTGTATGTGATTTGTTAATTGTCTTTCTTCTTTCTTTGGTTGAAAGCCATTCGCAGGTCTTTTCAAATTCCTCTGCGCTATCAAGAAGTTTCTGCTGGTACTCTTGGAATTTGCTAGTCCGTTGCGTTGGTGTTAGTCCGCGACCATGCTCGAATATTCCTATTCCAAAGTCAGTTAATTCAGGCACTTGATCAATGGCTTTTTGGATGCAATCTTGTGGCATAAAGGCTCCCTTCTACTTATAGAGGTTCTCGTAATATTTATTGAACAAGGCAAGTTTTGCCTCTTCGTGTGACGGATAAGCTTCGCGGCTGATCCTAATGTTGACTCTGTACCTCCAGTATCCGGGTTTGGTTTCATGGGGAAAGACGTGGAGTGTCATGCCATTCTTTCTCAGGGTTGAACTCCCTCTTTTCGAAGTATTCCAGTTCAGTGAAAGGAAGTTGCGTCTGCGTGCAGCTTTTCTTTTGATGTGCTTTTCAAGTGTCTTGGGGCTTATGTAGTCATTGGTCATGTGTTCCGCGCAAACACATCCAACACCCAGGGTCTCACCGTAGTCGTCGTGTTTCATTGCATGAACGAAACGGATCGGATGGTTGCCGCACATTCCACATGTTTCGTATTCACAGTCACTATCTGGTCGGACGTCAGTGACATCTACGCAGCGCCATCCTTTTTGTTGAATGCTCGGATTGTTCCATATATTTGTCATAATTCGCTTGTTCCAAGACGGGACTATATGCTCCTGCATAACACGCCCAACAGGATGCCCTTGGCAAGGGCAACGAAACCTTCTGGAGGGGATTCTATTGGGCATAAGTGAAAGAACTCCTCTCCTCAACCTGTGGTTTCGGTCATATTCGAGTGCAACTTAACTCTACCAAAAACGGATAAGGTGCCCCCAACCCCCCGGGGTGGCACCCTTGAATCCCATATGCCGGAGTCCCGAATCTCTCTCACTAGCAAACACACATATTGATAAAAAAAAATATGTGGGGAAATTTCCAGGTTTTCCGGGCTTTTAATACTGTGGCTGAGCACATAGAAAGTTGGCCACCAGAGCGGTAAGTCAGGAATTGAGAGACAATATGGAAGGTCTGGAACATCAATCCATTATGGAAAACCTCAATAGAATGCTGTCAGGGTGTATTCTGGTAAGTACCTGGAAAAGCGTAAAATCCGTAGACTACATGTATGCCTATCCGTCACACGCGTTCGAGGATGAATATTATAATTTGATTTCTCTTTCTCGATGGTCGATGGAACGATTATGGATTCATCACAGCATAAGTCTGATAATACTGAGTATAGTAAATGGATAAAGCAAGCGGGCAAGACAATAATGCCAATAAAGATCGTGCATTGGAAAAGGCTGTAGAGTTGCTCTCACATCGACTCGACCGGCATAGGTGTATGTTTCTTTATACCTGCTATGCATATCGCATTGATCCTTCAGAGAAGAGCTCAAGGGGCAATGTAGATGAAATGCTCCCCCCAAAGTTATCTGAAGATGACTCTGAAGGAGAATTCCTCATGGAGCCCGAAAACCGCAGGGCTCTTGACGATTATGTATTTGAAGTTTATCGAAAATTTGGAGAGGGGCAAGGCTCTGAACCCTATTTCACCGTATCCAATGCTGCGCAGAACAGTAAAACGAACGTAACAAGCAAACCTTTCACAAATGTGAAGGTGAAAGATGGAAGCCTACCGGCGTGGCGTCTATGGGCCGCGTGCTTATCCGATTACTTGAGAAGAACCACAAAAGCTGTTATGGAATCAGTATGTGAAGTAAAGAGGCTTGATGTTCACAAGCGTTTCACTGAAATAACAGATATGGTCAACGCTGTCATTCGTCCAAAGGGACACCCAACTTGGCAGGCACGAACCGTGGTAGATCCCACACGGGACATCCCTTATGAGTACCCTGGAAAGCTTGCTGAAGTAATAGCCAAGGTTGGAGATGCAGTGGCTCTTCAAAAAGAAAATCCAGCCAGCCGTAGTAGGCAGCCCGCCACGAAGGCTGAGCGTAGGTTTAAGAAATGGAGTGGCCACGGAGACGCCTGCTTCATTGTTGATTACCCTCTTGTTTTCTTCCACTATAAAGGAAAGAAAGAAAACCTACGGTACAGAACTGACTCACATGGCCAAAATTTGTTCTACTTTCTTGTTCAGACATATGGATCAATAGACAGAAAATCCGTCAAACAACTTGTTCTCAAAGAGATGTGCAAGTCAAAAAGAAAACCATCCGAGATGGCACAAGAGAGCAACTGCTTGAACTTGTCGAAGAAACTAAATCTTATGAGGGCCGCATGGAGTCCGAGAGGAAGAGTTCTGGTTTAACTCTCACCCGACTCGATACCGTGACGCCGGAGCCGGTACGATGGCTTTGGGCTAATAGAATCCCATTAGGAAAAATGACATTGATCGTTGGGCCTGCCGGTCTGGGGAAGACCTTCTTGACTTTGGATATTGCCGCTCGTGTGTCAGCGGGCGACCCTTGGCCGGATGCACCCGACAAACCGATCAAACGTGGAGCGGTGATCATCATGACGGCTGAAGACGACACCAGTGATACAATTGTTCCCAGGCTCATGGCGGCGGGTAGTGACCTAGAACATGTGAGCTGTTTGGAGGACCATTCGTTCACCTTAAAAAAAGACCACGATAGACTTGCCCAGCTTCTGGATGAAAATCCAGATGTGCGATTATTGATCATCGACCCTATAAATGCTTTCTTGGGCAACGTGAACAGCCACAATGATGCAGAAGTCCGAACAGTACTGTCTCCTCTGGCCAAAGTCGCTGCTGAGCATAAGGTTGCAGTTATTTGCATTATGCATCACAACAAGGCCCAGAATGTGGCGGTTGCGGACAAGATCATGGGGTCGGTGGCTTTCAATGCCGCCGCTAGACAGGTCTGGCATATCGTGGAAGACCCAGATGACTCCGACAAACGGCTTCTCGTATCCGGCAAACACAACTTGACAAAAGCGTCATCAGGATTGCGGTTCAAACTCGAATCGGTAGGAGAGGGCGAGGGGAATTTTCCTTCTGCGAGGGTGATCTTTGACCGTGAGCCCGTCCTGAAGACGGCCCAGGACATTCTCTCTGAAGAGGTCAAGCAAGGTCAAAAGACGACGAAGACTGAGCGGGCTATCGAGTTCCTCTTGAGAATCTTGAAAGAAAATGCCCGTGACAAGCACGATGTAGAGAGGATGGCCGAGGAAGAGAGCATATCCACCAGCACCCTCAGGCGTGCGAAAGAACAACTCGGTGTGGTGTCCAGGCAAGAGGGAATAGGCGACACGCGGCGTTCGTTGTGGTCACTACCAAAAGAGATTGAGGTTTAAGTTTGGCAAGTCTGCCTATCACATAGACATGCTCAATCTTAGCATTCTTAGCAAGTTTGCTAAGCTGGATCATGTTCTTGTGACGGTGGGCTTGGGCATTCTTTGATCATGTATTTGGAGACTCCTGCAAATAGGACAAGAAAGGATAAGACTTATGGAACTTAAAAATGACATGGTGCACTTCATTAGTGAGCGTGAAGACAAAGGTGGTGTTAGTTTTGCCCAGCTTAACAAGCGTTTCCCTGGTATCCGGGGTAATGAGACTATGGTTTCATCTAATGATCCCAATGTAATACTCTGGCAAGGTCTGTCAAAAGAGGCGGTAGCTACCCTCAACGATCTATTCAGGGAAGGACTCATATACCTCCATCCCATGCCTGACTCTTGGGGTATTCTAATATACATAGTCGATGGCGGCAGAGTGCCTGGTTGCCCGGTCGTTCGGAGACGACCAAAGACGGGATACAAAACCCCTCACTGGTTACCAGTAATGCTGAGAATAGAAAAAGCTCAAATAATGAGTAGAAAAGAACATTACGTAGCATGATTTAATTGAATTAGTTCAAGGTTTAAGTTATACTTTAAATATGATCCTAGAACTACTGAGAGACAAGATACAGACATGCGGTAGAAGTCGCTATCAGGTCACTAATGAAACAAGGATAGACAAAGCGACTTTGTGCCGTATCATGCAGGGGAAAAGCTGTAAGGTTGAAACGGCTGATAGGCTGCTAGAGTATTTTGGGTTTAAGGTAGTCGAATCAAAGAAAGCATAGGGTGACAAAGATGGCAGTATTCAAACGAAAGCGAAAAGTGAATGTTGGCGAAAAAACAGTAACACGTCAATCATTAAAATGGTATGTGAAGTTCCGTGATGCTGACGGGATTGTCCGTACTGTTCCCGGATACACGGATAAGGAAGCGACGAAACAGCTTGAAGCCCGACTCAAAAAGGAAGCGGCTCTGGCCCAGGAAGGTGTTGTTGACCGGTACAAGGAACACCGCAACACACCACTGGCGGACCACCTTAACGATTTTGAGAAGTCATTATTGGCCAAAGGGGGTACGGCCCAAAATGCAGCAACGGTAAAATCAAGAGTCAAGCGGGTGTTCAATGAATGCAAACTTGTCTTTTGGCCTGATATTCAAGCCAGCAAGGTACAGTGTACAATTTCCAGATTGCGGAAATATGTTGAAACAAAGGAAGGGCCAAAGGATCTGGGCGAAATATCTGCACAGACACACAATTTTTATCTGAAATCTGTCAAGCAATTCTGCAAATGGATGGTTATGGATGGCCGAGCCAGTGAATCACCGGTTGAGCATTTACGGACGATCAATGTCAGAGTGGATAGACGGCATGACCGAAGAGCACTTGAAGCCGATGAGATAAGGAGGCTGTTAGAAGCTACAGCCACCTCGCCTGAACGTTTTGGCATGACAGGCTATGAGAGAGCCTTGGTTTATCGTTTTGCTGCTTATACAGGGCTCAGGGCTAATGAGATACGGAATCTGACAGCATCTTCATTCGATTTTGATAATCACACCGTCAATGTTCAGGCTGCCTACAGCAAGAGAAGGCGTGAGGATGTCTTACCACTACGAAAAGACTTAGCAGCAGAATTAAAGAGCCTTGTGGCTGGGAAATTACCGACTGTGCAGGTATTCAAAGTTCCTGCGAAAACAGCGGATATGCTCAAGGCTGACTTGAAAGCAGCTAAAATACCCTATGTTGATGACGCTGGACGTTATGCTGATTTTCACGCGTTGAGGCATTCAACCGGTAGCTTGTTGGCGGCGAGTGGAGTACACCCCAAAGTTGTTCAGTCAATTATGAGGCATAGCGATATCAATTTAACAATGTCAAGATATACACATATCTTCAGTGGGCAGGAATCAGAAGCCGTTGAAGGTTTGCCGGATTTGTCTATGCCTAGTCAGGAGAAACAAAAAGCAGTTGCAACAGGAACGAATGGTAAGACAGTTGATGTTTCCTCAACAGGTCAAAAAGAATTGACACCTAAATGGACACCTCCGTTGACACATACGGCTTTCCCTACTTGTGATCAGTTGGCATCAGTTGACAGCAGGCAGAACAATTCTCAAGAAAAAACCAGAAGTCCTAAGTGTTTAGATAGTGATGAGTTAGACACCGAAAGTGATAGATTGTCAGCACATGACACAGATGAAAAGGCAATACGCCCGAGAGGATTCGAACCTCTGACCTTTGGTTTAGGAAACCAATGCTCTATCCTACTGAGCTACGAGCGCCTGTTAAAAGTGCTCGCCATTAAACAGGGCAGACTAGGCTTTGTCAATGGTTTTGTGGTTGCGAGTCCAAAGTTGAGGGTGAGTTATTTTACCTTTCTAAATTCATGATCCACATGATACTCATCGGCAACGACAAACAACTGGATGGGCTGGGATCGAACAGATTGTCGTTGGCCTCCACTTCATCGCGGCCTAAGGATATTCGGGCTAAACTGGCCTTTGGAAATGGCGTTTCACGGGATCCTATGGTGAAACCTGAAACCAGAATGTAGCCATCCGGGCCTGCGGCAATGTTGGTTATGTGATACATATTCGTAATGGTGACAATTCGAGTGACGTCGAGGGTGGCTGCATCTAAACCGTAGACCCTCGCCCGATTTGGATTGGATGGATCACGTGCACCTGAGGCGATATATATCTTGCCGTGTGAACAACAAAGACCCATAGGGTGAGCCATCTCAGAATTATCAGGATCAGATCTATTCAGAAACCTCTGCGATTTTAGATCCCCGTTAAGATCAAATTTCCACAGCAGGCTGCTGTTGTTTTCATGATGTACATTTAGCACATAGACATTGTCATCCTCATCCACTTCAATCTCACGAAGTCCCATCAGATTAGGACTTTGACCGAGTCCCGTTAGGTCAGAGCCTTCAGTATCTATTTTCAGGGGATTTGCATCGAAAAATGTGCGTATGATGGTAAAGTCCCCATTGTCTAGTGGACTCAACTCAGCAGCTGCCAGATAAGCGTTACCTTCAGGGTTGTTGTTTGGATGAACAACCACAGGCACCACATAAATACGGCCTTCTTTGATAGACGCATCCAAGATGGGACGTCCCCAATATTGGTCATCGGATTTTTGAATGCCCACAGAAATTTGGCTGTCAGCAAAGTCTTTTATCTGGGGACTAATGAGGGGTTCTCCATCAAGTCCAATAATGCCCTCTTGAGAATTGATGATATAGATGTCACCTTGTGAGTCTTGGATGGTTCGGAGATTGCAGTGTTGCGGCAATCCTTCCAGTCTGTACTCCTGCTTGTATTGCTCATTGAAACCAAAGGCATATAGAAGATACTTTCGCTGTAAAGTACGTTCACCTGTATATAGTATGGGTTCTGAGGGTTTACCCAGGATTAGGATAGATGGTCCAGTCTCAAAAATGGCTTGATGAGGTATTTGTTTGAGTATCTGTGTCGATGATTTCGCATTTGTCCCAGGCGTCGTCTTCCTGTTTGTCAGTGCCAGTTGGCCACATAGATTCAGATTGGCGCTCCTCGATCTCCAATCGTCACACGCCAGATCCAAGGCATCCACGTAGTGGTCTTGACTAAAACCGCCTGCATCTATACACATCGCACCGCCCAGCGAATAAGGATCATTCATGTCCCTGATCTTGGGTGATATGCCGAAACCGCATCCCTTTATTGAAAACAAGAAATCTTCTTCTTGGACACCATTATCACCATCCCAATCCATACATATTCCCTGACAGCGAGTTTCCAGAGAAGCCTCATTAACATCAACGACTGCATGTTCCGAAAAGGCTGTTATATTGCCCACAGATGCGAGGGTATATTCTGATTGAACTAGGGCTATTTCCAACCAGAGCCCATTTTCCGAGTCCAAAGAACGCACATCTACTGAGTTTTCAAATAATCCGAAATGATCGCTTCCCACAGCTCCGGGATTTCTTTTAAAGGGAGGTAGAATAGTCCCTGCTTCAACATAGTGCTGTCCTGCTGGGTCACCAAAGTCATCCATGTCTGAAACATAGAGATGCAACTGCGTCTCCGTGCTGATGAACTTGTAGTTAACGCTTACCCAAACATTTTCTTGCTCAGCCGCCCCCATGCGTATTTTTGCCCGTGTTGTGTCCCCCTCTCTAGGGTACATGCGCATGACCTGTTTTTCTTCCACATGCTCCACCAACATTTCGTCTGGCGCATTGACGCGTACGTTTTCAGTGAACTCATCTGTATCATCAAATATAATTTTGCCAATCGTCTCAATATAAGGGGATTCGTTGTATGTGAGGTAAAGGTCCGGGCTGTTTGCCTTGATTTGAGGTATCCATGTGTCATACGCTCTGGCATTGAGGGGGTTGTCATCTACGAGTATGACAAATAGGCTGTCCAATGTCGATAGAGGTTGGATATTGCGAATGTTATTACCTGTCAGGCCGACCTGATTCAGGTTGTCAAAATTCGCCATCACTGCGATAACCTCTAGCTGGTTGTTTATCAGATTAATAACTTCGAGCGCAGTCAAATTGGCAAGGGGCTCAATATTGGTGATGTTATTATCATTGAGTATCAGTTCTCTAAGATTGATGAGGCCTTGAAGTGGACTTAGATCTTCGATGTGATTGTTTCCTGCGTCAAGCGCCTCCAGGTTTTGGGCATACTCAAGACCTGCTAAAGTCTTCACGTGTCCATTCGTGGCCACAAGAGATATCAAGCCCAACATGTCAACGCTGTTGGGATCAGAGCCCAGTTGGTCTTCAATGGCAGCTCGAAGAACGGTATCAGGGATCGTGACTGGGTCTGCAGAGAATGCTGTTCCCAAGGGCATGATCCACCCAATTAGAAAAACAATGCCAAAAGCTCTCATCTTTTTGCCTCCATCCAGTATCAACTGTCATTATCACCTGTTTTGAATCTTGACAATCCAAGAAATCATATCTTTGAACGGGACTACGGTATAGTCGTTCGTGTCATAGTAGTCTTTCTGCATTCGAGTAAATTTGACATGGCCATCCAAAAAGGCCAAATTGTGAGAATCAGGTTTTCTGTGCCATTCTGCTTGTTCCTTAAGTTCTGGACTCTTATGTGCTTCTGGCTTCCATTGATTGACCCAACCATAGTCCCCCATGAGTAGGAGTCTGGAATGTGGAACGGTTACCTTGGAGATTGACATGTGTGTAATTCGATCAGAAAGCGACAGATCGAATTCTTTGGTGGGTTCACTAAAGGGCTTACATGCATTTTGACCGATTAGAAAGTGGTTTGTCGGGTAACTTGTGCCCCAGTACCGATATACTTGAAGCAGTGAGAAGCGATTGGGTGTGCCACCTCGGTCAGATGGGCAGCGAAACAGTGCGGCAGCCTCTGGGTCAGTTATCAAAGGTGGAAAATCTACCATGGAGTTCAGGGGACGAATTTCTGCGTCATCATATTGTGTCTCCGATATTGAATACAATCCCCCATACCAGAAATTGGCATTCTCGCCCTGATAAAAGCGTCCTTCATTTTCATCAAGGTACTGGGTCCAGGCCATTGCCAGCTGGCGAAGATTACTTGAACATTGGATGCGACGGGCACTCTCTCGAACTGCCCTGAGGCTGGGCAACAGGATCGCCAGAAGCACGGCAATGACCGCAATGACAACCAGCAGTTCAATCAATGTAAAGGCATGTCCACGTTTCATGGTCAATGAATGGTCTCCTCTGTTGGCTATTGATGGTTTGGGTCGTTAGGATCAGATCCATCTAATTCTTTTATCCGCTGAGAAATCTTGTATTTGTAAAAGATCAAGGCTGGATCAGTTTCGGTAGAACGATCCAATAGCAGGCTTCTGTCGCTTTTCTTGAAAGACTCGAGTGCCATTTCTGTTCGGCCTCTTTTAAAATAATCTTCACCACAAATATAGTCACAGAACCACATGAGATCGGGCCTGATTTTCTCCTGGAACTTGAATCTCTTCTTTTCGGGTTCATTGGGATCTCGGAAAAACTCCAATGCAGCTCTCTCCCTGGTTCCTTTTCTCAGATACCTCATAGAGCCAGTAGGGTCGATATTTTTTTGGTTCCAGGAATGCAATAGATCCGCAAGAATCATGGCGGATGACAACTCATTTCCACTGCCAGGTGGCACAGGAGGACTGGGTGGATTGGATCGATAGGCTTCGCTGACAATAATGGCAGACGCCGCAAGAATAACTAATACGAGGCTTATCACACGAATCGAATAAATGTGTTGTGCAATGTCTTTCTTAATCCGATAGAGCGAGCGATTGGATTTGATACTTATGGCACGGCCATTGAGCCAATGCTCAATATCCGCTGCCACCTCGGAGAACGTGCCATAACGCTGGGCTGGGGATTTGTCCAATGCCGTCAGGACAATGGCTTCCAGATCCGCATCAATGCCGGGCATAATCTGGCGTAGGGGAATCGGTTCCTGTTGAGTTATGTTTTGCATACACTCATACTCAGATCCCGACAGATCATACGGAAATTCTCCGGTGAGTAACCGGTATGTAATGACACCCACTGAATAGATATCCGTACGAGTATTGACAGGCTTGCCCTTGACCTGTTCAGGCGACATATAAACCAGGGTGCCTGGGCCTTTGCTCGTGTCTGAAACTGTTAACTGGGCGGCTTCGTTATCAAGCCGTTTGGCCACACCAAAATCAACAATATGAGGGACACCCTCTTCGGTTGTGAGGATATTGGAGGGCTTCAGGTCACGATGAATCACGCTGTTGTCATGGGCATATGCCATGGCTACGCATAGGCTGTGGATTAAGGCCATGATCTGTTTGGGAGAGAGTTGGTTCTGATTCACATACTCATCCAAACGCTGCCCCTTGATCAATTCCATGGTGAAGTAGTAGGGTTGCTTGTCCAGGCAGCAATCATAGATCCGGGCAATGTTGGGATGCTCCAGATGGGCTGCCACCTGGACTTCCGCACGAAACCGAGCCCGTGCGGTTGAGGAACTCAGGGCAAGCGTATTCATCTGTTTAAGCGCAACTTCGCGTCGCGGCGAATGTTGAATGGCTTTCCAGACAAGGCCCATGCCTCCCTGGCCTAGGAGTTCCACGATCTCATAGCCCGGGATCTCCGGACGTTTGATGTCTCCTGCAGGCACAAGCAGGCTATTGGTTTCGCTGACCGAAGGAAAGCGATGCCTTGTTTTTTCATTGTTTTCGTGGGACATCTGAGGTCACTCGTTTGGCACAAAGGGCGGCTGCATCACTCAACAAATTGGCAATTCTTTTGTCCACCCATTGAAGAACAGAAAGTTGTTCAAAGGATTTTCTGAGCTTGGTATGGTTTTTTTTGGTGATTTGTTTATTATGAAAAATCAACGCGCTGGCAATGGCTGCATAGTACAGGGCGATGGCTGCTTCTCGTTCTATGTTGGAGGGTGCAGATTTCGTTTTTTGCTTTGCATAGCTTTTGATCTGGTCAATGACAGCCACATCAGAACTGGGGTCCAACAGGATTTTATCCATACTGTTCTCTGGCAAAGACTCCAATTCCTGGCATACACGTTGGATGATGGCAGGTAGTGACTGAATCAAAACGGCATTGACAGGCAATGAATGCGTCAATAAAGTCGCCAACATTGTGGCCTTTTGCGCATTCGAATTCTCCGGGTCGCCAACGTTCTGTTCGTCCGCACCCAGCTGGAGTAACTGCGCCAGTTTATCTGAGCCTAAACCAGATGTGCTATCGTTCATCATCTTGGTCGGAGTCTCCTTTATTTACCATTCACATGATCCATCCGTAAAATCAGTCGGAATTATGCATGCCCTTTTGAAAAAATCTGGAGTAACTCGCCAATCTCATCCTCTACGTCCGGGTCTGACGCCACATAGGGCCTGACAGTGTCTATTAATAAAGTACGGAAACGCCGTTTGACTGTCGTCGTCATGGCCGCAGCTTTTTGTACGTCAGCGATATGATATTTATTACGTAGTTCTACGTAGGAAGGATTGGGTGAATCATGCAATATAGGATTCAGTATCTTTTCTTCGAATACCTGCCAGTGGACCTGTCTGTTGTTGTCTTTGTATTCCTCCTCCAGTCTCTGGATCACTTCATTAAGCAGATTTGAGGCCCATGTGTAGTGAAAGGCTTCATCTGGAGAGACTGTTTTTGGGCAATGGGCTTGCATGTTTGAGGCATCAAAACTCAAAAAACCATCCACTGGAAAACGTTTTTTTGCAGACGCTCGACGGTGTTCATCACTGACATGGGCCTTTAACGCATTCAGCAAAAAGGTTCGAAAACGTCCTTTGCTCTGATCGGCCCGGTGAATTAAGTCTCGGCTGAGAATGATGTTGCAGAAAAAGCTTTGGGTCAGGTCCTGGGCTTGCTCCATACCATAGCCTTTGCGGCAAAGCCAGGTATAGACCGGACGCCAATATTTTTGGGCCAGCTTCTCAATAATAACTTTCTTTTGGGGTATGTCCGACTGACGGTAGTCTCGCAACTCTGTCCACTGAGTGGCGGGAAAGCCTTCTTTGATTCCCCCAACCGCTGTTTTGTCAGAACCGTCCATCCTCACCTCAGTGCTTGACGCCATGATACCTGGAAAAACCACAAACCATAATTATATCACAAATTGCACGGGCCGTCAACAAATCAGCCTGCAGGTTCAGGGGGTGTTGAAGGCATACAGGATGAACATGCAGGTATTATATATTCTTTTGACTAAACTTGGCACAAAACAGATCTAGATGACGCATGAGTTAATAGAGTGAGGGGTGAAGGATTGCGAGTAAGGTTTACCCCAAAAGATATTTTTACAGAGGGATGCATTTTTTTTGCGGTCCTTACGGATAGTTATACAGACGCCACTGTGGCGTTTGTGAAAGGGAAAGAAAATGACTCAATCTGTTTCAATAATCATTGACAAGGAAAGGAGCAAACCTATGATAATGGGATCAACAGGTGCAGGGCGCTGTTGGAGAGACAATCCTAACAAACGACTTTTTGTCAACATCGTACTAAGAGTAAAGATATTCATGTAACAGAAACGACCAAGATCTATGGAGAACACATTCTAAACAACACACATTTAATGAAGGAGGTTTCTTATGTTGAGTAGACGAACATTTCAATTGACAATCATTTTTTATGGCCTGCTTATTTTCACAACTCCTGTGCAAGCATTTGAAATGGATGCTACCTGGATTTGTGGCACCAACAATTATTCGACTCCAACCTGTTGGGATTCAGGTTTGGCTCAAGCACCTTTTAACAGAGGTCCTATTGAGTTCAATGTGACAATTCCGGCCAATAGTGGCACAGTCAGCGTAGATGTCAACTGTGTGGTGAACAGCTTGGTTCTCGGCGAGAACACGACGCTCAAGATACTCAAGGGCAAGACCTTTGTCGTGCTCGGACAAGCAGATATAAATGGCATTATCCATGGAAATGGTGGAGATTTTACGGCTCCGACTGCGGCTTTTCCCGGAAACAAGGCTCAAGTTTTCGTGGATGGCGGTGGGAAGGTTGAGATTGGTGCTACTGGCTATTCTGCAACTGGGCTGAATTCAGATCGCACTAATTACACGTTGTTGTCATCGACAGGGGCGGGATCTGTCCTGGACGTGTCATCCATGACTGACCTGGACGACGGAGTTTCGATAAATGGAGTGGGTCACACTCATACAATTGTGGCTCAAGACGGTGGAGTGATTGAAATGGATGATCTGGTGCGGATCACTGGACCATCATACAATGAGCGTCTGATTGTTAATGCAAGCGACGGTACGATTAGAATGCCAAAGTTGACTACAGTTTCTCATGCTGGCGGTTCAGGTCGTACAGAGTTTGTTGTGGATGGTAGTGCGTTGCTTGATTTGCCCTCGCTTTCCTCTGTTAGCAACACCGAATTCAGTGTATCATCTGGTGGACGGTTGCAGGCGAACAGTTCACCTTGGACTTACTCGGCTGTAGGACTGAATGCAGATCGCACTAATTACACGTTGTTATCATCGACAGGGGCGGGATCTGTCCTGGACGTGTCATCCATGACTGACCTGGACGACGGAGTTGCGATCTATGGAGTGGGTCACACTCATACAATTGTGGCCCAAGACGGCGGAGTGATTGAAATGGATGATCTGGTGCGGATCACTGGACCATCAGACAATGAGCGTCTGATTGTTAATGCAAGTGACGGTGCGATTAAAATGCCAAAGTTGACTGGAGTTTCTCATGCTGGTGGCTCAGGTCGTACAGAGTTTACTGTCGATGGCGATTCTATACTAGATTTGCCATCACTTTCGTCTGTTAGTTTTGCTGACTTTACTGTGAGTGGTAATGTGCTGCTTGATTTGCCATCGCTTTCCTCTGTTAGCGACACTGAATTCAGTGTATCATCTGGCGCGCGGTTGCAGGCGAACAGTTCACCTTGGACTTACTCTG
>CAZBTJ010000112.1:0-18113 GCA_964494325.1 uncultured Pirellulales bacterium | reverse complement strand
CTTTTGTTCTGCTGAAACCTTACCTCGGTTGCCTTGTCTCTTTTCACGACCTTTTTCTTGCCCCATGCACTGACTTCCGGCCCACAAAATGACCAGGATCGCCACACTGAATGTCATTGTCTTTTTCATTCTTGGTACTCCCACTAAATCAGGCGCTTTCAATTTATCGGCTCAGCACACTGCAGAGCACTATTTCTGGTGCAGAACGCAACATTTTGCCACGCTGCTAAGTCAGTACCATCGTGAGTTTACGAGGTTACACAGGATACGTTGCGATTTTAAACCTTTTTGAAATCGTACCATGGCAAATCAACGACGCGCGTGGTAAACTTCAAGTGATTAACAAACTGCGTACGGATCATGTTTTGACTGGAGAACTAAATCATGAACACCCAAAATCGGATGTCTCGCCGCAATTTCATGGCCTATTCAGGTCAGGCCGCAGCAGCACTGGCCCTGCCCACCCTTGTCAATTCCAACCTCTTGGGCAAAAACGCCGTACTCCCCAGCAACCGGATTACCATGGGGTGCATCGGTGTGGGCGGTCACGGTACTCATGTAAATCTTAAGAGCTTCCTGGCCAACTCAGATGCGCAGGTTGTGGCAGTCTGCGATGTGGACAGCAATAACATGGAAAATGCGAAACGCCTTGTGAACGCTCATTACAAAAACCAGGACTGTTTTACCACCAAGGATTTTCGGGAGATCATTGCACGGGACGACATTGATGCTGTCATGATCTCAACCCCGGATCACTGGCACACGCCCATTTCCATCATGGCGGCCAAGGCGGGCAAGGACATCTGTTGTGAAAAACCCACACTAACCATTGGTGAAGGACGAAAATTAGTCAATACCATCGAACGCTACGATCGCGTATTCCAGACCTCCACGGAGGACCGGTCTTTGTCCATGTATCATCGTATGGCTGAACTGGTGCGCAACGGACGTATCGGAAAGCTCCACACCATCCATGTGGAATTGCCTCATCAACCCAATGGCCCAGGTGATCCGACCCCCATGCCCGTACCCTCTGAACTGGACTACGATATGTGGCTGGGCCCGGCACCCTTTGCCCCCTACACCAAAGATCGTGTGCATTTTCATTTCCGCTGGATCTGGGATTACTCCGGTGGCATCATCACGGACTGGGGCACACATCTATTCGACACGGCCCAATGGGGCAATGACACGGAGCACAGCGGCCCCATTGAAATTGATGCCAAGGGAACATTCTGGAATACAGGCCTGTATAATACACCCAAAGAATACACCGTTGAATATACCTATGCCAATGGTGTCAAGATGTTCGTCAAGGACGGCAATCCCAGCATCCGCTTTGAGGGTACAGACGGGTGGGTCGGCAATCGAGGATGGCGAGGGGCTCTTGAGGCCTCAGATCCCAAGATTAAAAACTCGGTCATAGGCCCCAACGAAATCCATCTCTATACCTGCCCGGGTGGCGAACACCGTAATTTCCTGGACTGCGTGAAGTCTCGCAACGAACCCTACTTCCCCGTTGAAATTGGGCACCGCGTGTCCACGGTCTGTCACCTGGCCAATATCTCGCTCTTGTTGGGACGCAAAGTCAAATGGGATCCGGACAAAGAGGTCTTCCCTAACGATGAACAAGCCATGCGCATGACGAAGCGAAGCATGCGTGCGCCATGGCATCTATAAACACAACCTCAAAAGCGAAGGAATTTCCATGAAAAAGAGACAACCGGTTCTCCTATCACTGCTGGTGGTATCCTGCTATGTCCCAATGACCTGGGCCAGTCACTACATCGCGCCGTTGAGTACGCATGATTTTTCTTCCTGGCGATCCAATACCGGCGACTGGGAAATTGCAGGCGATGTAACACTTGCTCCGGATAACGCCAGCAAGCTTCAGGCCAAACCCGGCAAAGGTGTTATTGTCAATGGCCCCAATGGCCGCACATCACATCTTGTATCCAAAACATCCTTTGGTGATGTCCGGGTCCATATTGAATTCTGCGTGCCCAAAGGCTCAAATTCAGGTGTCTACTTCATGGGACGTTATGAAATACAGGTCCTGGATAGCTGGGAACAGGGGGAAGCTTATGCAGGCCATCAAGCCGGCGGTATCTATCAGCGATGGGACAACAATCGTAAACCACCGGGCTTCGAAGGCCATGCCCCCCTGGTCAATGTCTCACGGCCCCCAGGGCAATGGCAGAGTTTTGACATCGTCTTCCGCGCCCCTCGTTTCGATGCGAAGGGCGAAAAAACCAGCCCTGCCGCCTTTGTCAAGGTGATCCATAATGGTCATGTGGTCCACAACTATGTGGAACTAACCGGCCCCACGCGGGCCAGCCTGTACCACGACGAAACCGCCACAGGCCCCTTCATGATACAGGGAGATCACGGCGCAGTGGCCTATCGCAACATGTGGGTCCAACCCATAGACCTGGAAATCTGCGAACTTGAAAACCCCTTCTTCACATTCGAAAGCGGTATTGCTCCCGCCGGAGACCGAAGCCCCAAGGCACAGGTCAGCCTCCTGAAACAGCTCGGCTATGATGGGCTTGAACACATGGGATGTAAAGACGTGCCAGCCATACTTGATGAGCTGGATAAACAGGCCCTGCGTCTATTCACCATCTACACGCCCATTCAGGTTGACCCGGCATTGCCCCCCTATGATCCGGAGCTCAAAAATATCCTGCCCCTGCTCAGTGGACGTCAGGTCATACTCTGGATGCATACACCCCATTCCAGAAACACCTCGCTCACACAGGCACAGGCATATCAGCGTATTATTGAGATCTCCCGAGACCTCTCTGATCTGGTTCGCCCCTATGGCGTACGCATCGCATTCTACCCCCACACCTCGTTGTGGGTCGATAAGATTGGCCAGGCAGTTGACCTGGTCAAGCAGGTGGACAGAAAAAATGTAGGGGCCGTCTTTAACCTCTGCCATCGACTCAAAGTTGAAGGGGCAGGCCATTGGCAAAAATCTCTGAAACAAGCCATGCCGCACCTCTTTGCGGTCAGCCTCAATGGAGCCGACCAGGGTGACACACAGGCCATGGGCTGGAACCGTCTTATACAACCCCTCAACCAGGGCACGTTCGACATCTACCCTCTCATCAAGACATTGAACGACCTCAACTACTCAGGCCCCATGGGTCTGCAGTGTTACAATATCAAGGCAAAACCAGAAGACCACCTGGCCACCTCCAAACGCGCCTGGCAAATCCTGGCACAACGCCTGGAAGCAGACAAACTTCTGAATCAAGACTAGAAAAACTGCCATAGCTTTCGCCTGTTTAACTCAAGCAACTGCGTCCCCAGGACGTGGTTGCTTTTTTTGTCCCTTAACGCGTAAATAGCCTGGCAGTACTGTTTGGCCAGTGATCGTATTGATCAGCAATTTCCTCGTGATCGATAGTAAATGTGGTGTGGTTTTTCAAAATAGAGATATTATCGAAATAGACTTCTCGAGCCGGATAGTTGCTGTGACTGCTCATTTGCAGATAAAGATATGCCCGCTTAAATGGCAATCCATGCGACGATGTGCTGTAAAGTTCCCGTCCATTCTCCCTGACACACACCTTATCGCTGTCAATGAGGAGGTTAATGTGCTGATTGGCAACCTGCCTGCCGTGACGATCCTCAGGCCAACCATCCTTATCAAGGTATCGAACGGTTCCATCGACCTTGCGTGCTACTATACTGCGAACATTCTTACCGGGAGGCACGCCAACATCCTCTAACTTGAACCAATCCGCTTCATCTTTTGGATTCGTTGATGTGATCGTTGGGCACAGATACAAGGCAGCACTCAAATAGCAACCATTGGCCTGCTTATTCCAGTCAAGATCAAACGAGACAACGACCCCTTTGGCAAAGTTCGCTTGACTCACACTCCGCACACCCAGGAACTTTACCGTATCATCCTGTGTCCCTATTGTGTCAGTTCGAAGTCGGAGCCAATAATCACCTCCTCCCTCGGAATCAACATCCAGCACGTCCACGGTGGCCTCTTTAAAGTCTCCATTCTCTGTTCGTTGCCAGCGTGTGCTATCTAATCGTCCCGCCTGGAAATCATCACCTGACTCGACAGTTGCCACCGCACAAGACAACGACAGCACACAGATCCAGGCGACTACCAATAGGTACAAATAATACATATAGACTCCTTTGAGCAAGACTCTATTGTCTCTTTTGACTTTGTCCAAACAGGCCCTATTAATCGAATCAAATGCAATGTTTGACAGAGGCAAGCTCGCTTGTCCATGTACCGGATGCAGTATCTTTTCTTCCTGAACCTGGTATCTTAAACCTGCTTTGCACTCACCCAGGATAGAATCGGGCCACCTCGTCAGAGATGGCCCGATCATGTTTCAAAGTAGACGTATTTACCTTTTTCGATTTTTTAAACCTTGATCATGAGGTACGGTCACATCTGCTGTACTAACAGCTGTGTTCCCGGAATCGTCCGTCACACTGACGGTTATCCGGTAAATACGGTCATTACCTTTGCCGGACCGTTCGGCACGCAAAGCCAGGAGGATGCCAAAGTCATCCCCTTCGATCACAATAGCTGACACCTCGTAATCGGGATCATGGTTTGCACCTCCATCACCCCCTTCGACGTCAATCACTTCCACAGAAACTTCAACGTCTAATTCGGCATCACAAATATCTTGTGCACTACCCAGGATTGTCACATCGACAAACTTGTGATTGGGCGCCCACAACTCAGAGGGATTCGGTTCAGCCAACGAGAGTGTCGCCGGCGTAGTGTCTACAACCTCTACGATCTGTGTATCCGTCGCCGTATTGCCACTGCTGTCAGTAGCCGTCCAGGTCACGACCGTTTGACCCAATGGAAAAATAGCGGGGGCATCATTCGTCACGACCGCACCACAATTGTCCTGGGCGACCACATCGCCAAGTTCCACTGTAGCCCCGTCACCGTTCTCCTGCTCAACATCAATAATGTCGTCAGGTGCGACAATGGTGGGATCCATGGTATCAACCACGGTGACCGTGGCTTCGCATGTATCAGACTCCCCGCTGTCATCCGTGACCGTGAGAACAACAGTGTGATCACCTATGTCGGCACAAGTGAAGACCGTTTTACTCACACTCAGAGTCATTGGATCACCATCCGGGTCATATGAGCCACCATCAACCATGGCAGGGGTCAGCGTAGCCTGGCCTGATGCGTCCAGCTTCAGAATCGCATCTTGACAGACAGCCACAGGGGGCTGATTGGTACAGATATTCGTGCTTTCCTGCACTGTTGTAAGGGACGTCTCATTGCTAAGGATGGTGGCGTAGTTGATAATCGTTGATCCAGGCATAGCCAGAGAGTTCACCTGTACGTCAAACTGGACGGAGCCTGACGCACCTTGAGCAACATCGCCAATGCTCCAGGTTACAGAGTGCGTCACAGAATCGTACGTGCCCGTACCCGCTGAAACCAAGTCTACTTCTACAGGCAAATCGTCAGTAATCACCACGCCTGTCAGGTCCATATCCCCGGTGTTTGAATAGGACACGGTGTATTGAATGGCGCCGTTCACACCAATACAAGCGTCATCAGCCACATCGTCAACCTTGTCAATGGCAAGACTGGGCATGTAGGAAACATTCGCTACGGCAAGACCGCAGGTGGCCCTACCAGATCCAAAGTCATGCCTCTGAAGCATGGCCCAGGGCGAGGTGGTCGTATCCCAGACGCTTATATAATTGGTCTCTGTAATGTAGACAAGACCTGTATCTTCATTCACGGACACATCTACCACCTCTGCACCTGCCGCGGCACAGACCTGTGATGTGATTGTGCTGGTGGCTATGTCATATTTGTACAGGTAGGTTGACCCGGAACCGGGCGGTACCCATGCACCATAGGTCATGGAACCCCAGTAGATGATCCCTCTTCTTCGATCCATGCCCATACCTACCGCACCAACACCCGTTGAGGCAGTTGAGAACGACAGGGTGGTATCCTCAACCAATGTGGCAGTATCGTATGCACGAATCATCTTGTTCCCACCGTCAGCAACCCACAGGATCGCTGGACTGCTGATCTCGTCAAGAGCAATGCCCATACCAGAATTGACATGAAGCGCACTCAAGGTTTGGGGAAATCCAGCCTTCAACGTGAGTGTTTTCGTGACCGGATTAAAATCAAACGCGTAGATATTTTGGTTTGAACGCCCCATCGCATACAGAACATCTGTCTTGTCATCCACAGCAAGACCAGCAAACTGTGTGACACTCAAATAGCCGACTGGCTGCAGGTTGTTGTCCACCCATTCAAGCCTACTACTCTCGCTGGAGATAAAAATTGTCCCGCTCGGTTCATGGACCGCCACGCCGCCAGGCGCATTGGCCCACTGCAATGCATAGGTCCCCTGCTTGGTGATTGTCCCGCCAGGATTGATATTCCATGCATCAAACTGCATTGCATGGTGGCTGGCAATAACATACACAGACTTTGCGGACGCCGTTCCCGAAAGAATCAACATCAACAGGCAAACAGCCCATAGTGTCGACCGGAAACACACGCCAGCTAAATTCTTCTTTTCAATACTCATCGTTGTTCTCCATATTGTCATTAACAATACATCAAAAAATATGAACACAGAAATGCGTCTCTCTCACTACTTTCAGTTTCAAACCATAACAGCATCGCCTCTTTTCTTGTTTTTACCAGCGAGTCCTGGTAAAATAAAAACAGCTGTGTCTTGGGCGCATACATTTAGCACTCGGACTCGGCCCGGCCGGTGAGTTATGTGCTTGGTGGCGCGATACTCACCGGCTCCTTCTATTTATTATTCATGTTTTGCCATCATGGCATCAATACCAAAACGCCATAACTACACGCTCTTGATTATCATCGCATAGTAAATGACATTACCTTCTTGGGATGGCTAACAGAACATCAAGATTCCATAAAACAGTTTTCCTCCATCTCTAAAACGGGTATTTGTACAGGAGTAGAATGACATGATTTAAATATGATTCGTACTGGTATGATTAGACAGGTCACGCAAAGTGGACATCCTGCATACTCGCGATGGACCGCTGCTTGTTTATCCCCTCGCTCCCCTAAAACCACAGCCCTAACAAACTTCGTGCATATCTTATGGTGGCAACGCATATGGTTCTCCTTTCCCATATACTAACACCACAAAAACCAGTCGCCAAACACTGAAAAAACATGACCTGGTAAATTGTTCCCAGAGGATCTAGGTCAGTATACAGAAAACCGTATCAGTCTCCACTAAAATGTCAATAAAATTTCCGGGATTCCCCAGCCTTTTCAACACCCAAAGTAAACTTGCCCAACAAGGCTAAGATAATACACGCATAGGGTTCCTTTTGCCTGAAACACAACTCTCTTAAAAGACGCTCTAGGTGGTCTTCGATACGATACCAACGACCTGTTTTGTTTTTCTTGTGTGATAAAGAGCACTGTGTTATCTTGACTTAAATGAAAGAATCTGGTTCCTGAGATTCTAATAACTCAAAAAACTTGACTCAGAGGTCTTTACAGAACCACTTAGGACCTAAACAAATGGTATCTACCCTTATTGCGAGAAAAACATGGTTATCACCAAAGAGAGCACCAATGACAATACCTTCAAATATAATACATACATATCTCCTATTTTAACCATAGTTTTAGTGAGCTTTACTGTGCAAGCCAAGAATGCCGTCACACACATCAACTTTGATCATGCCGAACAAGAGCTGCCTATGTCATGGCAGGCCAAGAGTGGCCTGTGGCAGATCAAAGAAGGTTCTCTTGTTGCGGATGCGCGTTCAGAAGAGGCCTTCATTGTCTGGCATGATAATGATCTGAAAAATATCCTGATTGAAGTTGATGTTACGTTTCTGCAGGTAAACGATCCCAAGCGGTGGCTTGCAGTGACGTTTCGTGGCACACAGTCAGGGCCTGAACTCTGGTCTCAGGTGCCCGTTCGTTTTCAGACAACAGCCTCCAATGGCACAGAGTTTGCTGTGAAAAAGGGCAGTCAATGGCAGGTGCGGCGCAGGGGCCCGGCCAGCCGTGACTCGATACTGGGATCATCGCGTCATCTCACCGTAATGGTACGTGGGCATGACGTTAAGGCCACATTGGACAATGAGGTTGTGATTCAAAGCGCCCTGTGTATTGAAAATATGTCCGGGGTCCTGGGCCTAAGAGCCAATGGATGTGTGGCAGCCTTTGACAATCTAACCATCACACGTCTATCAGACACGCCCATGCCCTCCTTTAATGGATCCATCAAGGACTGTCAAATTGTGGCGCACAGAGGTTTTTCGTCGCAAGCCCCGGAGAACACCTTGAGTGCCTGCAGGGCCGCCGTGGATGCAGGCATAGACGGCGTCGAGTTTGATGTGCGTCGTTCCAAGGACATGATACCCGTGTTGCTACATGACAGCACGCTCGACCGTACCACAGACGGCAAAGGCAAGGTTGTGGACACGCCCCTGTCCCGATTAAAACGGCTTGATGCAGGTCGGTGGAAACATGCCCGTTTTGCCAATGAACGTATTCCCACGCTCCACGAAACCATGAGCTACCTGTCGACCACGCCCTGTCTTGCAGTCATTGACCTGAAAGACAGTGGCATTGCGTTTCAAACACTGGCCAGTGTGACCTCAACAGGGACCCTGGCAAACACATGCGTGATCACCGGTGATAAGGCGCTACTGGGTCTACTCCACACCCACACATCGGATCTGTCTATAGCCTGGCTCTGCTATGATCTACCGCGACATCTTCTGAGTGCCAACCAACAGACCCCATGGATTCTAGAACAACTCCAGCAAGCCCAAACTCGAATTCTGGACATCAACGTGGGCCTGCTATCTCCCGAACTGATTGCCCAGCTCGTAAAGCACGACATTGCAGTCTGGGTCTGGACTGTCAACGACCCGGATGTGGCAAGGGCCCTGATGTCTTGGGGCGTGAGTGCCATAACCACAGACTGCCCCGACCTGATCAAGCAAGTGCGATTAGAACTGATGGACACGCCTTCCCAATAAGGATATCGCGATTGTTCGCTTCGCAGGAACGAATAAATCAATGCAAAAAAAAAGGTTATTTTTTTTTGGTTATTCGTTATTAGTTCTCTTTACAAGGTGCTTTTCAAACCAGGCCACCCAGGCTGCGCTGGCTCTTTTTGCGTCATTGCCGCGAAAGCCATGGGCTGCGCCCTTGATGACAAGCAACTCTGACTCCACGCCTTTTTCTGTCAAGGCCTTCTGAATCTTCTCGCTATGCCACAAGGGTACCAGTTCATCTTGATCGCCGTGGATCATTAATGAGGGTGGGTCATCGGAGGTAACATGGAACAGTGGTGACACGCTGAGTGCCTGATTCGGGTCAAATTGCAGAGCCGGAAATTGCTTACGACGTGGGCTGCCTATCTCAACATAGGGACGCAGGTCAGTCGGGGGATAATAGGCCACCACAGCGGCCACGCGGCTACTCGTACGCAGCACTGGGTCCTTGGCAGCGGGATCACCCTCATCAGACATCGTACCCAAGACAAGTGACAGATGCCCCCCTGCACTGCCACCACTGACACCCAATCGGTCCGGGTCCACTGCAAATCGTTTGGCATTCAATCGAATAAAGCGGATGCTTCGGCGCACATCCTCGACCACCTCAGGCACCACAAACTTGGGACTGCTCCCATGCCTGACGGCAAACACGGTAAATCCATTATCCAGCAGAGGCTTGAACAGTCGTTGAGTCTGTTCTGGGGGTGCCCAGGTGGAGTACCAGCCACCACTGACCATAAACAATACACCAATGCCACTGCCCTCTTTGGGCTGGAACACATCCAAAGTCAATGCCATCCCAACCTTGTGTCCGTAAACCACATCCGGTGTCACCTCGATATCCTCCCAAGCCGGGGCGGCATATAACGGCGTGAGTGCCGAAAACACCAAGAAGAAAAGGACACAAAGAGCTTTGTTGGTCTTGCAGGCAACTATTTTCATAGTTTTCCTTTCGTTGAATTAGAACTCACAGGCTGTTTTCCTTCATCTTTTGTTCAATGGCTTTGAATATCCTGGTGACAGAGAGACCGCCCAGGACCATGTTCGCACAGGCCAGGGCATTGCTGGCAGCCATCACATAAAACCTTGGGCACTGTTATTTTTTCCAGATTATGGGGGAAAATGCGATAAGTACAGTGTAGATTTCCAAACGTCCGAGGAGCATACAGAGAGAGAGGACCCATTTCCCCGAGATCGGGATCCACGCGTAATTTTCTGTGGCGCCAATACCTGAAAGGCCTGGGCCGATGTTGCACATGGTGGCCACCACCGATGTAATGGCTGTGGTGAAATCATCTATCAAGTAACTCATGATCCCGCAAAGGATCACGAAACAACCCAGAAAAAGCGAAATGAAGCCTATGATGTTGGCCACCTGTTTTTCCTTTAGCTCTTTTCCTTCTATCTTTATGGGTAAAATAATCCTCGGCTGAATCAGTGTTTTTACCTCTCGCCAGGCGGTCTTGGCGCCAACCATGATTCTGATCATTTTCATGCCACCGCCCGTAGATCCTGCACATCCCCCGAAAAACATGAGGACCACAAGCAAGAAACGGACAAAATTGGGCCACATGTCAAAATCGGCAGTGGCGTATCCAGTGGTCGTGGTGATTGAGACTATTTGAAAGGCGGCATAACGAAGCGTATTAAGAGGCGTTCTGATCTTTGTAGCTTCGGTCACCATTTTGTCTGTGAGCACATCTTGTGAAAGTGGCTGGTTTCGAAAACTCTGAGTGATTTGCTCCACAGGCGCGATACCGTTCGTTTGCAGGACAACAGTACAGAGCAGGATCGCTATGATGAGGACTGCTGCGTAAAAATGAAATTCTTGGTTGTGCCTTATAAGCGTCCATTTCCTGGCGAACAGAATTTGATAGTGAATGATAAAATTCATGCCCGCGAAAAACATGAAAATGATGATCACCCAGTCAATGTAAGCACTGTTGTACGCTGCAATAGACGCATTTTTTGTGGAGAATCCGCCAGTGGCCATCGTACCAAATGCATGGCACCACGAGTCAAAAAAGGACATACCTCCGAGTTTTAAAAGAATCACTTCTGCCACGGTCAAGACCGCATAAACCCCCCATAGTATCTTGGCAGTCTGCGCCAGACGCGGTTTGAGCCGTTCGGACGCCGGCCCGGGCACCTCACCCCGGAACATCTGGTAACTGGCCACGCCAAAGACGGGCAGGATGGCCAGGGCCAGAGTCACGATCCCCATGCCTCCGAGCCAGTGAGTCAGACTCCGCCAGAACAGAATCCCGCGAGGCAGGGTCTCGACATCGGTCAAGATGGTGGCCCCGGTCGTGGTAAAGCCGCTCATAATCTCAAAATAAGAGTCGGTAAATGCGCGAAGTCCCACAGCCACTGTCACCGTTTCGACCTGGCTGATAAAATGGACGTAAAGAGGAATGGCCCCGACAAGGGTTAAGAAGATCCACCCAAATGTGACTATGGCAAACCCTTCCTTAATACCGGTCCCTGTCAATTCTCGGCTGCCTATGAATTTGAGTAGGCTTCCGCATACATAAGAGGAAACAATGGCAATGATAAACCCCAGGAGTCTAGCATCAAAGAGGATAGAGGGAAACGTTTTGACAGAGACTTCAAAAAAAGCAATCCCTGCCGGAACAAGAAGGATCAAAGCAAGGATTTCCAGAAGTTTGCCAACTGAAAATATAATAAAGCGTTTATTCATAAGTGTGCTGTTTTGGTTGAATCAGAGTCTATTTTCAGGTTAGAACAACTTATTAACAAGGGCGATATTCTTTCTGGAGCTCAATACCATGACTTCATCATCGGCTTCGATGACCGTATCGCCCTGCGGGATAATGACCTCATTTTTTCGGATGATGCAGCCAATGATGAGCGATTTCTTAAAAGGCTTGTCAAGTTCCTGGAGTGACTTGCCCGACACACGGCTGTCTCTTCTTGTTTTCACACGGAGGATCTCGATCCCGGCTGTCTTCAGCCTTAGATGGGCGCTTATGGATCCCATCTGTATCTTTTCTATGATCGCATTCAGGGTGACCTCTTCAGGATAAATGATGTGGTCCAGGCCCAGAGAGGTAAATAATCTCTTGTATCGGATATCATCTCTCAAGGCAATGACCACGCCAGCACCTTCGGCTTTTGCCATCAAACACGACATAACATTGTCTTCCTGGTGTTCGCCAGCAGCAATAAAACAGTCAGCCTGGTTCAGATTGATCTCTTCCAGCATATCACTGTTTGTACAATCGATATGGAACACGTCTATCCCATTGAGCACGGCTGCCGCCATCTGCCCGTGTTTTATATCAGGATCCGCCAGGATGACCTGTTCGCATAAGGGCTGCAATGCCTCAGCCAGATGTATGGCCGTCAATGAATCACCTGAAACCACTATCTTTTTCATTTTCAATGCCTTGCGGTTTATGAGAGATCGGAATGTCTTGAATGATTCCTTTGGCATGATGGCCACAATCTCATCACCGGGCAGAAGTGTCTGTGTGCCTGTGGGGGGCAGGCTTTTACCCTCCCGTACAATCACCACAAACAGCATCGGCGCATTTCCAGCCAACTGCCTGATCTCAGACAGTGTTTTGTGTGCAATGAGCATATCCTCGGTGACTCTGTGACCGCGAAGATATATATTGTCCGACTGGAAATTCGCCGTTTCAAGCACATCAGGCAGCTCTACATACTGAAGGATGTGTTTCATGACTTCCCGTTCGGGTTCAATCACAGTAGTCACGCCCAGCTTCTCAAGATCGATGTTTTCCGCATGGGTGGTATAGATATTTGATTTGACCCTGGCAATCCGCTTTTTGACACCATTCTGCATGGCGAAATTGCAGACCAACAGGTTGGTTTCATCACTGGGGGTTACGGCGATGACCAGGTCGGCAGAACCGATACCTGCTTCGTCAAGAACCGCAGGACTGGATCCTTTGCCTTCAACCACAAAAACATCAAGTTTGCTTTTGATCTCTTCACAAAGTGCCTTATCTTTTTCAATGACCGTAATATAATGATCCAAGCCGGAAAAATTCTTCGCAAGGCTGTATCCGACCATCCCGGCCCCGACAATGACTATTTTCACAAAAACTCCTTAAAAAAATGCAGGCAAAAGCTGCCGCATTATTACACATTAGCTTTTAAAGTGCCAATGATTTATCAATCTGAAATCCCCCCTGTTCGGGTGGCGTTTGGGCGGCTCGGTGGGATAAAGATCATGGCAATCATGTGTCCAGGGCAACTCACTCAAAGACGCTATTCCCGCCATTTGTCAGGTAATTTCTTCCTCGCAATTCAGGGCAAAAACCCCTATAAAGAGCTTTCATGCAAGATACCTTTGAAATAGCATTGGGTTGTGTTCTCGTCGCATTTTCGCTAGCCTGTATCGTATTGCTGACCGTTTGGTCGCGAAGAATCATTGAATATGTAGCCCAACGGGACGAATCGACGGCCCGGCATCTCCTGAACGAACTCAATGGCAACGACTGATCCATCCACACAAGTGGCCAGCGAGGGTCATAATCCTCACGGTGAACTGTCACGCGAATTATCCCTTTCCAAAATCACACGAACATGCAAATCATGCATTCGGTATACCTGCATATAAAGTCATGATCTTGAAGGAGACTCTTATGAGCATGGTACGACTGATTTATATGAGCCATTTCGATTCAACGGTTAATCCCAATGATATGCAAAATATTCTTGAAACATCACGTCAAAACAACAAAAACTGGGGCATCACAGGCGTCCTTTGCTATGCACCTCACTGCTTTTTACAATGCCTCGAAGGACCCAGAGATCATGTTAATGGACTATATAATCAAATCATAGGCGATGAAAGACATGAAAACGTCACACTATTGCAGTACGCTGAAATCGACGAACGTAACTTCACCAAATGGTCCATGGCCTTCATCCGAATTGATGAATCCACAGAACCCATCATCCTGAAATACAGCAAAAGCAAACTATTTGACCCATTCTCCATGACGGCACTGCAGGCCCAAGGATTCATCGCAGAAATCGCCCATGATCACGAAGCCTATCTGGCCAATCAAATGGCCCGCCTTTTCCCGAAGCCAGAGAATCACTCCGACCCTGTGGTGGTAGAATAGAAGGAAAGTCCTTCTTGGATAGTTGGTGACGCTGTAGGAATAGAATTAACATGTCCCACCCCGGCATGTGGCCAATACAACAGGCCACCTCGGATTTAAAACACCGAAGCACTTAATGTCTCATCAACCTTGTTCAATACACTAATGCGTCTGTTGAACACAATCACGATTCTCCCACTGCAACCAGGGAGAATCTGTGCCCACACAAGCAGACCAGATCTCATCAAAATCCCAATCCTTAAAACTGGAAGGCTGGGACATCGCAGTCCAGCTCAAAGACACGCCCACCTCATTGTCGGGACCGCCACCATACTCTGGGGCCAGAAAGTAGCACCCTATGATGTTTGAAAAGGACTCGTTTCCCACCAAGCCACCCACATATTTACCTCCCTTGACAAAACCGCTGGCATACCCATGGGTAAGTTCACCGTGAAGCAACCCGATCAATCCACCGCTCCATATAGAGTCTTGCCCTGTACTGATCCGACCGGTGGCATAGACGTTGGTGATTTCTCCCTCACTAGACCCCACAAGCCCTCCTGCCTGACTGTTATCAACAATCTCCAAATCCACATCTGCATAGCTTTCCTCTATGGAACCTGAATTTTCCCCCACAAGCCCTCCCACACGCCATCCTTCTTTTCCCGTGATGGTTCCAGAGACGCCACAGCGTTGGACCGATCCGCTGCTATTGCCTACCAGACCACCAATCTGCCCGCCCATATCCCCAAAGGCGATCTCAACAGCATCAAGTTGCAGATCGGTAATGCAGCCCGTGCTCTCAACCTGGCCGAACAATCCAACATAATATGACAGGGCCTGATCGACAAGGAAGCTCAGATTGCTAATGACATGACCTTGCCCGTCAAACTTGCCTCCAAAACCGGACCCGAGACAAACACCAATAGGCGACAGGTGATAGTCCGCCATATCCAAATTTTCAGTTAGAATAAACTGCTTATCCCAAAATACCCCCGCCGAACCCAACAGAACAAGCTGTTCCGCTGTTTCGATTTTGTAGGGTATTGCCTCGGTGCCTTCCCCTGCAAACCAGTCGATCGTGGGCGTAGGGATTGTCTGTCCTGGTGTCCCCTCCCAGGATAAACGGGGGTAATCCTGCATATCATCAATAATCCAAGCGGCCTCTCCTGCCCAACCATCAGGTCTCGCTGCGCAGCATCTGGTCTGTGGTTTTTCCTCGGCCCAGTTGACTGCTCAAATTCATAGCAACCTCTTTGTCCCAGAAACAGTGAAAGGCTGAGCCATAGTTGTATCCGACCACCGGCCCCACGGACCACTGACTGCCAGTCTCTGAAACCGACCCATTGCTATAGCACCGCCGCATGAGACCACCGGTGTCATTATGACCCACGAGCCCTCCGGACCAGGATTGTGCCTCCAAAGCCACTGTGCCATAACAATCGACGATGTCACCACGGTTGATCCCCACAAGCCCCCCCACATACCAATCACCCTGCACACGCCCTCTGGCAACACAACGACTGATGCGTCCCTCATTGACCGCCGCCACAGTGCCCACAACATGCGAGACCTCTGCCAACCCCAACTCAGCTGCTTCAAAGGCCAGATCAAAAACCTGTGCCCTCCTGTTCAAACACCCAAAGAATCCGGCGTTCCGGTTGCAAACCACTGATAAATTCCGCAGGGCATGCCCATCGCCATCTAACGATCCAGCAAAGAGGGGCAGAGGTGCTGTGGCCCATTGGATACCCGCAAGATCAATGTCTTCGGCCAGTTGGAATGACGCCAGAGGATGGTAGTAGAGTTGACGTAAATCCTCAGCAGAGGTAATCAAGGCAGGCGATGAGGGCACACCCGGAATCCATGGATCGGTCATGTCAAATGAGAGATTCGGGTATCCCCCGGCCTCGGGCATGCGCCATATCCCAATCGTACCATGGGCTGTCTCATTTTCAAAATCCCACCCTTGGAAACTGTTTTGCACACGCATCTGAGCATCGGACAGAGCGGTCCCAATACCATTGTCCAGATCGACGTCTATGCCGTCAGAAAGAAAATAGGACTCTGAAACTGAATCGGGCATGTAGCCTGCTACCATACCGACATATATACCGCCTTGACCCACTGTAATCACAGTATCTTCCAAACACAAACGTTCGATCAGAGCCTCCTGACCTGCATAGCCGACCAAACCGAGATACATGCCTAGAGCGGGGCTTTGCACAGTTAGATTGCGAATCGCATGCCCCTGGCCATCCAAGTGCCCCTGAAAAAAGACACCCTGAAAACCATCCTCAACCAGATCCTCATCAAAGCCCAGCAGGGCCTTGTCATAAACACGGGATTTGAGATCAATATCATTCTGAAGTTGAAAATTGGCTTTCCATAAGTCAGGTCGGGCATGCAATGAATCCAACTGCCCCGCATTCTGGATTTGATAGGGATCATCTATTGATCCACGCCCCGGATTGTCGCTCCAATCATAGAGGCCTGCACTCACGTACAGGCCAATCTCCGTGCCAGCGGATGCATAAAGGACTGGATCGGTACACAGCGCCAATCCGGTTGGCTGACGATGATCGAACTCATGATAGATTGTAACATGGGTAAAACTCATTTCGGCAAGCCTGCTCGCTGCCTTGTCCTCCGTAAGGCCAGTCACCTCTGGTATTAAATGAACTCCTGTACGGTCTGATTGCCAGGTCAGAACCGGATACCCTGACGCAGGCATAAACCAGGGGTTGTTCTTGCCCGTTGGACTTGTACCATAGAATTCCCATCCGCCAAACGACTCGGGGCGTCGCATTTGATCATCCGTCAGCGCAGTGCCAATCCCGTTGTCAAGTTCCGGTCTTCCCTCTACAGGGAGGTAGTAGCAGAATGAAACATCCTCATCACCAGAGCCGATCAATGCACCTACAGACGGATTCGGCAACGACACACGGCCCACAGAAGTTGCCGCATAACAACGGGCTACGCGGCCGTCGTTTCGACCCACCAAACCACCCAATGCCCTCGGTTCAAGACACTGCAATGTACCCAGCGAATACGCATCGCAAATTTCGCCAGGTGTCTGAAAATAATTCGAAACCCCATTGTGGCCAACCAATCCTCCCAGCATAGCCTGCCCTTCATGACGGAGAGTCATGTCAGTATAGCAACGTTCAACGCGCCCCTGATTGCGACCAATCAGGCCACCCATCGCCACTCCACTCATACCGCCAGCGCCAGACAAGGCACCCTCAACATCGCAGTGAACCACCTGTCCCGCATTATATCCCAAGAGGCCTCCCACAAGAACGAATCCCCCCGTCATCTATCTAGGCCCTCGACTTTCAGATTCTGGATCACCCCATTGACATCCATGGCACCCAAAAGCCCAACCGCCTCCCACATATCAGTCATATCACCCCGACAGGTGAAATTCCGAAGGCTGTGCCCTTGCCCATCCAAACAACCGTCAAAGGGGATTCCTCGCATAAAATGACCGGCATAGACAGACACGTGCGGGGCAATGAGTGCTTCGGTAAACACGCGTCCCCCTGGAAGATTCGGATCCAAATCAATATCACACGCCAGCACAAAACACTTATCCAATAGATCGGCATCACTGCCTATACTGATGAGCTGCTGCGCCGTAGAAATCTGATAGGGATCGTTCGACGTGCCCATCCCCCCTGAAAACTCGCCTCCTTGACACTGAGACACCAGCACAGATACCGCCAAAACCCACCATGTCGTCTTCATCTTAGACTCTCCTTATAGCGCTCTCTGTTAGAAAAAGAAACAAAACCTCAATCGAGAATCCATCAACAACAGGGTTCTCGACCTACAAGAGGCTTATAACTGAAGTTTTGCAAACTTCAAGTTTTCAGTTTTCAGTCGGCAGTTTTCAGCAGGGAAAAACGCGTTTTTCTAAAAACTGAAAACCCAAAACTGTACACCACAGGGCTT
>CAZBTJ010000111.1:0-18574 GCA_964494325.1 uncultured Pirellulales bacterium | reverse complement strand
ATGGCAAACTAAGGAAACAGTTAATTGCCGACAAACAGCGATTATAGAATATGCCAACAATACGATCGAGGGCACCAACGCATCGCGGCGCGATCCGATGTCCCCTCATCTTGACGTTCGGTATTCTGAAGCTGTTACACCTGTGATTGACTGGGCAAAACTGCTTGAGCGATGGGGGAATGTTGAAATCATTAAAGAGGCTATGCCCTTATATCTGGTAAGCGAACGATGACGATCAACGCTGACAAAGCAGGCCGATTACGGAACAGAAGGTACTGGAACGGCAGGCTCCCAGACCCGCCATTGCGGTTCTGGGCTGTTTTACCTTGAGCTATCCTGATGCAAGGTTTATAATCACGATCATGGTTGAAAAATGGTTGAAAAAACGATATTTTTATCCGTGACGCATTGCTGCACTCATCAAACCACAGGAAGCCATGGTTAATTGCGTTACTTCCATGCACCGGAGACTCTAGTGATGACCCAGGAAAGCGGAATGCGACAATCTGCTGGTGCCGGTCTGTTTGATCGCTTCGCACATTGCCTTTGGCTCGATTTGTATGGAGCCGGTTTTCATGGTGCTCGGTCAATCTGCAGCTACTGCGGCCATGCAGGCGATTGCCGAGGCAATTATCGGTATGTCAGGATCAAAACCCTCCGAAGTCGGTGCCCGGCTCAGCCCGAAGGAATCTGTCCAGGAAAGGCCCAATATTCTCTTTTGTCTTGCGGACGACCAGTCTTATCCACATGCGAGCGCCTACGGTGAGCCGGTGATCAAGACACTCGTCTTCGACCGTATCGCCAGCGAAGGGGTACTGTTCACCCAGGCCTACTGTGCTGCGCCGTCGTGTACGCCGTCACGCAGCGCGATATTGACCGGCCAGGACATTTGGCGAGTCGGACAGGGCGGGCAGCTGTTCGGAACACTCCCTGTCGAGCATGTGATATATACCGACCAGTTGACCGGGAGCGGTTATTATGGCAATAACCGATGGAAGATTCTGCCCGAATAGGCTGATCCGGCAAGAAGGGGGTGGGGCGGAAGTGCTGGACACGTTCGTGATCTTTGTGAGATCATGAGGAAAAGAAGACAGGGCCAATGTGGTGAACCACATCCCTGGAGAATACGAAAGTCAACTTAAAGAGTGATATCTTTTATAAACTGGAAATATGAACACTGCAAGGAAAAATGAAATATGATAAAAGTCAACAGAATCAAAATCGTATTGGCTATGGCTGTATTGGCGATGACCGGATTTGCCTTCAATGTTGCGGCGGGGGCCAAACCGCTGAAGGTCTATATTATGGCAGGTCAGTCGAATATGCAGGGCGCGGCGCATAAGCATACCTTTGCGGCCATGGGTGACGACCCTAAAACCGCTGCGCTTCTCAGCGACATCCTGGACCAGAACGGTGATCCGGTTGTCTGTGACAATGCCCGGATAACCTACCTAACCGGAGGCCGTGACGGCGATACCGTTCTGCACGGCAAGGTGAAGGTGGGTTACGGCTTTGACGGTGATTGCATTGGCCCCGAATACGGGTTTGGCATCTACATTGATAAGGTACTTGACGAACCGGTCTTGATCATCAAGACTGCCTGGGGCGGTAAATCCCTGGCTGTCGACTTTCGCTCGCCGAGTGCCGGACCCTATAAGCCCAGTGCGATAGAGAAGGATCGCGGCAGTGCCCCCGCGAAGGAGAAGGTCGGTCACTACTACCGCGAGATGATCCGGTTTGTTCGGACGACACTAAAGGACCCCGAGAGTATCAGGAATGTTGTTCCAGACTACGACGCATCGCAGGGCTATGAACTTGCCGGGTTCGTCTGGTTCCAGGGCTGGAACGATATGTGCAATCGATACCACATTGAGCAATACACCGAGAACATGATCCATTTCATCAGCGATGTTCGCAAGACATTCAATGCCCCGACTCTACCTTTTATCGTAGGCATTCTCGGGGTTTACGGCACGGACCCGGACAGTCGGCTGTTCGACAAGGGACTGCCGGTGACTGCGTTTCGCAAGGTCCAGTTTGCCGCAGTGGAGCAATACGATCAGAAGGTGGCCCCGCGATATCGCGGCCATGTGATCGCGGTGGATAGCGGCCCGTTCTACGAACTTGCACTCAGCGATATTTACTGGAAGCGGCGAATGACCGGTGATTTGAAACGGCGTGTGATGAAGGGGGAGATGACGCAGGAGAAGTTGAAGGAGGAGTACGCCCGGTACGGCTTCGGCGACGGCGAACTAACCGCACAGGAGCAGCGGACCTGGGATCGGAGTGCATCCAATGCCGAATACCATTACCTGGGCAGCGGTAAGACGTTTGTTCGCTTCGGCAAGGCACTGGCCGAAGCCATGCTGGCATTGAGAAAAAGTGACCGACTGAGTGGGCCAACGAACAAGGAAGCAATAAAATCCGTGACGTATGCGGAGGGTCGATTGAGCAATGGGATCATTTCTGTTGTGTTTGATAAACAGGGCACCTTCTCCATCGATGATGCCAAGAGCAAGGAGGTCTTGCTTTCGGAGGCTCGGTTTGGTTTGCCGCGGGGCAAACGCGGAAAAGTTGTTAAGAGGTATGCCGAGGACATAAAGGATGCTTTCGGTATCGGCAAACGCGTTATGCTGGAAGTTCACGACTTCGACGAACTGGGTTACCGGGGCTGGGGTAATCGCCCGTTTGCGTATTTGCTTTATTCATATTCGCTTTATGAAAACAGGCCCGCATTGGTTTGCGGTTTCGGCGCTAAGATGCCCAACTATTTTAGCTTTCGACTGACAGAAAGCACGCCGCTTGGGGGCGGACAGTTCTTTGGCGGTAAGGAAATGAAACAACCTATGACGCTTAACGGTTCTGCTGGTGCGGAAAAAACGTTCGTTACCGAAGGGCTAACACGTCGCAGCGCCAACAGTCTCATACTGACCGGGCTGGTTGAGGGCAAACGCCGCACGGCTGTATGGGGCGGATTGACAAATGATGAGTTTGGCAAATTCGCGATCCTGCAAGATGGTTCGCCAATGTTTTACGCTGATGACCCTATCGGCAAGCTGGTCGATGAGGACCAGAGCTATATCGCCAGGGACACGTTTTATCTGGATGTCCATACGCAAGAGCCGTTTGAAGCTATGGAGCGTTATGGTTTGGCCATGCGCCTGGCCAACAACGCGCACCCCAATGTCTACGACTTTCCCGTACTCTGCGGCTGGAGCGTTAGTCACATTAGTCGTTTGCCCAATGTCAATAACTCGGCCAAGCTGATCGGCGAACTTGAACATGCCAATAATTGTGGATTGACCAAATATACAAAGGTCTCGCTCCGCCTCGAACCGGATAAGTACCATCTTGATACCGAACAGAGTTGGTGGGACGATGAACACATGCGTAAGTTCAAGCATCTGGTGGAGCCATACGAATCCATCGCCAAGTGGAGCAAGAAAATGAATTCCATGAACGGAGTTCCCTATATCTATATGCAGCTTGGTATGCCTTCAGATGATTTCGTGCGAAAATATCCGCAGTACATGCTCTTCAACGATGGTTCTGAAGTTGACAAGCGAACCCCCAACAAAAATTGGAGAAACAAACATCCGCATCATCAGCCGTATGTGACTTATGACTATACGGATAAGGAATACTCCAAGCATTTCGTAAAGGTTTGGAGCAAGTTGCGAAAAGATGGTATTCACGGGGTCAAGGTCGATTATCCCGCCACGGCCTGGCGTCCCGAGGGAGGCTTTGACGATCGTTATGCCACCACCAATGCGGCCTATCGCCGGGCCTTTACGTTGCTGCGTGAGGCGATGGGCAAAGACGGCCTCATCGACGAGCGCAACCTGGGTGAATCTTCACGGCCCTGCCTGGACGTTACTGCCGGGTTGGTCGATACCCAGCGTACCTGGGGCGATTCCAATAAATTTGTTCCGGAGATGATATCCAAAAGCGGGCTTCGCTGGTACAAGAACCGTACCGTATTCAACTACTACTCCGATACGAAAGCGGTGCACAATCAGTCCGAAGGTTTGCTGCAATCATTGATTACGATGAACTTCCTGACGAGTGGACGCCTGGATCTGGCTACGTCATTCTCGTTGTTTACACCTGAAATCACACGCATCGTTTCACGAAGCTATCCGCATTACCAGGATGCAAAAACCGCCCGGCCACTCGATGCCTTTACCGGCGTGCTCGATCCACAGGTTTATGACCTGGAGCTGACCCCCGACTGGCACCAGATCGCCCTTTACAACACAACAAAAGAGAAGGCGGTGGTTTCCACGGCGATCAGTGGCCAGCGTGTGGACAACGCCGTGGGGCTGGACCCGGCAGCGCATTACCATGCCTATGAATTTTGGTCTGACACGTACCTTGGCAAGCTCTCCGGAACCGCACGCCTTGCGCAAGAACTGCCCCCGAACTGTTGCGCCATGGTCTCGCTGCGAAAAGCTTTATCACATCCTCAGGTGATCAGCACAAACCGCCACTTGCTTCAGGGCTGGGTCGAACTCAAAGATGTCAGCTGGGACACCAAAACAAGGACTCTTAGCGGTATAGCCCATGTCATCGGCGGCGAACCCTTCAAGATCGTAGTCGCCGACAACGGAGCCAGGACGCTCAAGTCAGACGCCCAAGGCGGTGGGTCTGAACTCAAGCCTCATCCGGTCGCCGGCCTCAGCTGCTTGACACTCTCGGCCGCTGCCAACACGGACATTAAATGGACGGTGACATACGAATAAGGAGCATCATGGATGATTTCGTCAACCTGACCGATCTCGCTCCCACCTTCCTGGCAGTGGCAGGCATCACACCATCTGATTGAGCAACTTTCGGTGGATTTGTCAGAGCAGTTTGGGGAGGGGTTTTCGCGAAGAAATGTCTTTAATTTTAGACGTTTCTATTTGACGCATAAGAAAGTGCAGCCGGCTGCACAATTGGACTGGCCGCAGTATGTTGAACTTTTGCCTGTGAAGGACGATAAGTATGATCGCTATCTGGCGGCAACTTTGTCAGCGGCTACGATTGGAAGGATGGTGTGGGGCCCCGTGACAAGCGTCCCCCTCGTACCAATCCGGCCTGGACAGGCATGGAGTACAATGATGTGGGTCTCCACGAATTTATGGATCTTTGCCGACTTCTCGACACGGAACCCTACATTGCGGTGAACACGGGCCTGGGCACTGTGGAAGATGCGGCCAAGGAAGTGGCGTATTGCAACGGTTCTTTGGACACGCCCATGGGCCAGTGGCGATCAAAGAATGGCCATGCTGAATCTTTCAAGGTTAAGTTCTGGGCTGTGGGCAATGAAATGTACGGTGGCTGGCAGCTTGGTCACATGTCGCTGAAAGACTACGTCAAAAAACACAACCAGGTGGCAGAGGCCATGTGGAAGGTCGATCCCAAGATTCAACTGGTCGCTGTGGGTGCGGTGGGTCCCCCTGGCCCTGACCATCGGGGTGATCAATGCTTCATGGGATACGCACCGGTTGACTCTGGATTTCAACGGCCTCAAACCGGCCCGAACGGCCGAGCAATGGTTCATTGCCGACAAAAATCCTCTGGCCTACAATGATCCCGACCACGTGAAACATCTTGCCATACAAAAGGGCAGAAAAGCCAACATGAACAAGACGCTGGTCATCAAGCCACTCAGTATCAATCTTTACAGGGTCCCTGTCAAGTGATGTGAGATGACCAGGCATATATCGCTTGTCAGAGGCACGCAAAAGGTGTAGCATTGTGGTTTTAAAAGGGACATGCTTCAAAATTTGCCGGTTGTTCGTGTGATTGAGTGTGGAAAACAGCATTGGTTGGGTGCAAAGAGAGGAACTCAATACTAAGACCATGCAAGGATTATCAACAGCAAACAGTTTATACGCTTCAAAGCTCAATACGCCGGGGTTTGTCTTTGATTTAGATCAATTAGCAGAGTCGATTGAGCATGTACGCGAGGTGTCTCAGGCTGCGGGCAGTCAGCTCCTCTATTCACTGAAGGCCTGTGCCCACGATGTTCTGTTGGAATCACTCGTCGGCCATGTGGATGGGTTTTCGTGTAGTTCCTTGTTTGAATCGCTCTGGGCCAGAGACATCGGTGGGGACAACATCACGATTCATTATACGAGTCCAGGTCTGCGACCCCGTACCTTTAAACGGCTGGATGGCGTCTGTGACTATATGACATTTAACTCACTGTCTCAGCTTGAATTAAACAGGGAGGCCCTGACTCCAGAGGGGCAATATGGGTTGCGTGTGAATCCGGTGTGTTCGTTTGTCGAGGACGAACGGTACGATCCATGCCGGGCGTACTCCAAGCTGGGGGTTCCGATTGATGCGTTGTGCCAGACGTTTGCCCAAAACAAGGCGAGGTTTGATGGTATCACCGGACTGCATTTTCACAACAATTGCGATTCGGAGAATCTTGATCAACTCCTGCAAACCCTACACAAGCTTGACGCGACCCTGGCAGGGATACTGGACCGCATGAGCTGGATTAATCTGGGGGGCGGATATCTCTTCAACCGGCAGGACGCCACTGAAAAACTGGCGTGCTGTGTTGAACTCCTGCGCCGCAAATACGCTCTGGAGGTTTTTATTGAACCCGGTGCAGGCGTTGTCCGGGCCTGTGGGACTCTTGTGGCTACGGTCATAGACCTTTTCGTTCGACAAGGCAAAACCATTGCGATTCTCGATACCACAGTCAACCATTTGCCAGAGGTTTTCGAATATCAATACGAACCGGATATTCTGGGGCACGATGAGGAGGGATCATACCCTTATCTGCTGGCTGGGGCCTCCTGTCTGGCCGGGGATCTTTTTGGGGAGTACCGCTTTAAGGAAAAAATGACGGTGGGCCAGAGGATTCTCTTTCCCAATGTAGGGGCTTATTCTTTGGTGAAGGCAAATATGTTTAATGGAATTTCCCTGCCGTGCGTCTATACCTATGACGCTGACACAGGGCTGGTTTTAAAACGACAATACACATATCAAGATTTTACGCGTGGATTGATTGGAGACGTGGATGTTACTGAGTGAAAAAGAGATTCGTATCCCACAGCACAATGGACAACCAGGATTGTTGGATCATCTGGCCAAAACGGTGCTTGCGCAGATGCCCGAAGATTCGATTCCTGTCAGAATTGCGGTGACACAGACTGACTCAGAAGGCTATACCGTCGAGTTGGGGACACTATCCGGATTGGCGGAGCATTCTTTTAGGCCTGTATGTTCCATTTTTGACTTTCAAAAACGTCAGTACGAACATACGGATCAATTTAATGCGGTGCTGTTGGTTCCCACGGGCATCGGTGCAGAACTGGGTGGCCATTCGGGAGATGCCGGGCCTCTGTCACGTCTGATTGCCCAGGCCTGCGACACACTCATCACCCATCCGAATGTGGTGAATGCATCAGATATCAATGAGTTGCCTGAAAACGGGCTCTATGTTGAGGGCAGTGTGATATCGCGTTTTCTCATGGGCAATGTGGGTCTCAGTAAGGTACGATCCAATCGTGTGCTCATGGTCATGGATGAGCATGAGTACAAATTTTTCCATGAGGCGGCGGTCAATTCTATGTCCGCTGCACGGGCTGCTTTGGGGTTGGATTGTCCCCTGGTGGTCAAGATGGAAGATAAGATCCTCATGAGGTCCCTGTATTCTCGCTCAGGCAGGGCGGTTGGCAGTATTGAATTTCTGGAAAGACTGTGTCAGATCCTGCACCGCTACCGAGATCAATATGATGCCGTGGCCCTGTCGTCTGTGATTCAAGTGCCGAGTCATTGTCACGGTGATTATTTTCGCGAAGACCAGTATGATATGATCAATCCCTGGGGTGGGGTCGAGGCCATGTTGACCCATGCGGTGTCCATGCTCTTTGATGTGCCGTCTGCCCATTCTCCCATGATGTCGTCCAAAGAAATCCTGGATTTGGATGTGGGTATTGTGGACCCTAGAAAATCGGCAGAAACGGTGTCCACTACCTACCTGCATTGTATCCTCAAAGGGCTGCACAAGAGCCCGAAAATTATTGCCAATGCACCGCTTCACACTAGTGGCGGGCTGTTGACTGCCGCAGATGTCTCCTGCCTGATCATCCCTGATGGATGTATTGGGCTGCCCACGCTGGCGGCCATGGAACAGGGTATCCCCGTGATTGCAGTGCGTAACAAAAACTGTATGCACAATCAACTGAAGACCCTGCCCTTTAAACGGGGTCAATTCTTCCAGGCCAACAACTACCTGGAAGCCGTGGGTATCATGACGGCATTACGCAGTGGTGTGGCCCTGGATTCGGTGACACGCCCGATTCCTTTGACGCAGGTGCTGACTCAACCTGCCCAACCCGGTTTTGACCTGCTCTCAAGCCAGCCAACAGACAATCAGTGTACGAAACAAAACCCAGTTTAAAATAGAAGGGATGAAACATGGCGGATCTGATGTGGATAGCGTATAGCGCAGGATACCTGGTGTTTGCAGTGATCTTCTTGCTGATCGGTAAAAAGTTCTTTGATCTTCTAACGCCTTACTCCGTAAACATCCAATTGACCCACAAAGACAATGTGGCCGTGGGGGTCCTGGTGGTCGGTTTTCTGTTGGGCCTGGCCTGCATCCTATGCGGTGTGTTTGCGGGAGACGGGGCGGAAGAACCTTCTTTGGCCGTATTTCTAAATGAACTGATTGAGGTCGGTCTTTACGGTCTTCTGGGGATGGTGCTGCTTTTTGTGGCCGGCATCATCAATGATAAGGTGGTACTGCATCGATTTTCCAACCAAACAGAGATTGTGGCGTCTGGCAATGTGGCCGTGGCCGTGATCATGGCGGCTACGTATGTGGGGTCGGCCTTGATGATTGCCGGGGGCATACAAGGCTGCCTGGGTGTCTCATCCATGTTGATTTCATTTGGCGTGGGACAGATTGCCTTGACCCTCTTCGCAGGACTGTACCAACTCATCACCCGCTATGATGATCAGAAAGAACTTGGCGAAAAACAAAACGTGGCCGCGGCCTTGGCTTATGGCGGGAATCTGGTGGCCTATGGTCTGATTCTCATGAAGGGGCTGAGCATGGATCCCTCACAGGCAGAGGTGTGGACCTGGCAAGATCGATTGATCCATGCCGGGTATTATGCGGTGGTGGGGGGCGTGTTATTGATTATTACCCGCATCATCAATGACCGGCTGTTTCTACCCAAAGCCAAGCTCAGCCAGGAAATCGTTGAGGATCGCAATCTTAATGCAGGGCTCATGGCGGCGGCCCTGGCCCTCAGCATGGGCGCTGCCATGGTGTTTTGTCTTTAGAATGAATTGAACTGTATCACGTTGAAATAAGGAGTTCACTATGGAAAAGCGAGACATACCTCAAAACGGCCTGCTGGTCGTCGGTCTGGCCGCGACATCCTTTCTTGCCGGTTGTGACAAAAGTGCAGACCAGTGGAGCAGCGCCCCGGGTACCCAGGGTCTGATCAATTTGGACGCCGTGAAACAGGCCTTTATCAAGGATCCCAATGTGGCTCAATTTGAGACACGTGTGAATGAGATCTTCGAAGGCGACAATTTGGTCATGTGTACCTCCAAACCGATCAACGGAGGATTTCTGCTGTCAGGGACCGAGGACCTGGATGCAGACCGTGAAGTCTCGAAAAAGGATGAAGTCCTCTTTACCCTGACCGTGGCTCAGGGACGCGCCCTCTTGCAGGGCAACGGCATCAATGGCTTCTACAAGGAATCCTGGCCCTACGCGCCTCCGAAAAAGGAAGAGTATAGTCGAGCCCCAAGCACCTATCGTCATTACCCTCATTTTCATTACTGGTATTGGGGCCGTGGTTGGGGCGGGTACTACACACCACGCTCACGCTATAACTCCATGTTTTCTCACCGTAATGACTATCGAGGAGGTTCAGGCTATTCGTCCCAGATCGCTCAAAATACGAATTTTGAGAATCGCATGTCCAGTAAGTATGGGGCGGGTTTTCGCAATGCGGTCGGGGGCGTCGGATCCCCGGTACGTCGAGACTATATTAATACAAAAAAGAACGCCCCGGGATTCAAAGACTCGCTCAAGAGTCATCAGAAATCGTCCGCTTGGTCACAACGTTCAAAGAGCTCCAAGAGCAGCAGCTTCAGGTCCGTGAAAAACTCCAGAGGCTCGACTTATAGCAAATCCGGCCGCAGTGGTTCCAGTGGATTCCGTGGGCATAGCGGCTCCAGCGGATTTGGGGTATAGCATGAACCGGGAATGTTTTAAAAAGGACCTGCCCGGTGCAGACATGACGTTTCAGCCTCAGGACATGGCCGAGTATGAAAACGATGCCTGGGACATTCGTATCTCACTGGGGTCCGGTCCCCTGGAAGAGGCCTACTATTGTACAGTGGAGGATCCTAAGGCCAAGGATGCCACGCTCCAGGATCTTCTGAATCGTTATGCCCTCAATCCCGAACAAAGGGAACATCTGGATGTGGCAGAGTATCCTGAGCTTCCTTTTCTATTGGATGAGTTGCTTCAATACCAAACGAATGCAAGCCAGGGCCTGCTGGATCTGAGTTTTTATGTGAATCACTCGCCTGGCTCGGGTCCTGTCAACCTGAATGACAGGGCCCGGCAGTATCTCAGTGCCTGTACCTATCACGATCAGTCGCATGACTATCTGGTGCTGGATCTGGTATTGGTGGCCCAGGTGGCCCAGGTCACTGACACCCATCTCTCGGAGAAACAACGACTCTACGGGTATCTTTTCCTGCTGTTTCTGTTGGATCACTATGACCAGCAGGGGGCACGGGCCTTCAAGAAATTTGTGGCCAAAGGGCCTTTTCAGGACTGCTATGACGTGGCCGCCAGCAATGACTTTTGGGCATTGAGACAAACCCTGGACACCCTGGAGATGAGTCACTTCATCACAGTCACTCGGCCCTATGGTAGCGAAACGGTCTCTTTTTCCCTGGAGCTCACTGAACAGGGCAGAACCGAAATCGCTCGACTGACAGAGGAAGCCGAACAAGCCTGCGGCCGTTATGATGTGTACGATTCCGTGTCTGTCTGGCCCTGCGCCTTAGGGGTTCCAGATGGATTTGATGCTCGTATCCAGATGATGGAATATGATAGAATTGATTATGAGCGACAGGTCTTCCTGCTGGTTCTCCTGGAAAACAAAACAGAATTGATCACGGGCAAGGACTGGTACAACCACTTTCTTCACTTCGATTTCTATGACACTGTACAGGCCGCCTTGGCGTATAAAACCAACTTCTCCGAGGAGGTGCTCTCTGCCTTGAAGGAACTGGCTCAATGAGTCCATCGTCACTGCTGGTCTTCAAGGACAGTCAAGGCAATGAAGACCAGTATACACTCAAGTGCCCCCAGGGTATGTTGACCTGGCGTGTGGATGCCTTCCTCGACTTTCTCACCCAGGGTCACGGCAGTCACCACACCGCAGGGTATCTCGCCGAACCCATTGATGCCCTCCATTTCGAACACCTGCGGCTCCTGGTCCTGAAACCCGAATGGACCTTTAATCGCCCCATTGGATTTTTGCAGCTGGGTCGACAACTTGGCCCGGAAGACCGCTTTGATCTCTCCCTGCCTGTCAATTATGTCACGCTCAATCGATGTTTAGACCAGGGGCCGCCGGCCCTCTCTGCGATCTCCATCCCACAGGCGAATCTCTGGGCTTTTGAGTCCTGCCGGAACAGGCTCACAGAGGCGTTTGATCACTTGTTTGATTTTGACAGCACGGTTATCCAAAAACGAGACAAGACCCCTGTGACGTCCCTGGCAGAGTTGGTGGGATGTTTTGAGGACGTCTTGGATGACCCCAATCAGCTGTGTTTTTTCTATCGCGTCGCCAGTCTCATCCATACCCTGCCCTTTGAGACGCTGTCCAAGATTCAGGCGGGTATCCAATGCCGCAGTGGTTGGGAGATGTGGGGCCAGGCCGGTCACGGCTGGGGAGGGGTCTGTGCCGAAAAGACCGCCATGTTAAAATTTGTTTGTGACCTTCTGGAGGTGTCCAATCATCCGGTTATTGGCTCGGCCTCCCCCATGCCTGCTGACATAGAGGCAAGGGTGCATCGATATCTTGCGTCCGAGGGCGAGGAGGCATTGCCCCTGTGGATTCAGCACCACATCCTGGAGGTCTGTCTGTCCAGCGGGCGTTATCTTATGGATCTCACGGGTGGGAACATTCCGCTGCTTTTTGTGAATCAGCAAGATGCCCAGCCCTGGTTTAACACAGGCATGCGTGCCCGGATGGTCTATCGCGTGGACCGGCTCACCCTGGCCAGGGTGTCTGATTGGGTGGGAGAGGCTTTGCTGACACTGAGTCAATACCATGTGCCGGAACTGCACCTTCAATACATCTTTAAGCAGGGTCTGGGATTGAGTATCAGCCGTGATGTATTTGTGGGCGTCTATTTTGACTGGGGTGGAGAGCGATCCTTTCTCCAGCAAAATCACTATGCCTGCCTGGCAAAACAAGCAGGGTTGCCTTACCCCAGGTTTGTACATCAGGACAATCTACATGCCATGCCTGAAGAGGCCCTGCAGAATCAGCTAAAAAACACACTTGTAGCCTTGCGCGTTTTCTACGAGAATAAACAGTTTACAGGGGACTTCACTTTTGTGATACAACCTCTGATGGAAAGCTTCTGGCGGCAACCTCGTTTGAGCAGAGAGGTGCGGGCGTGTGTGCAAGAGAGTAGGGTAAACAAACTATGAATAAAGAGCCCACCCAACAGGCTCGTTCAAGGGTGCTTTGTTTTTGGACAAAACACAATATTACCCTTCGCCAACCACATCATCATCTGCAATTTTGTCGATTTAGAGAAGATCCTTAAGCTGATTGATGAACTTCGCAAAGACCAGTCTACGCACGGATCTGAAATTGTTTTGATTGACGAAGCACTGGATGAATTGCCAGCCGAATTGCTGGAGCAGTCCATTTGTTTTGTCAAGGGGGACCCCTCACGCGAAGCCATCCTGGCCAAAGCCAATGTCAGTGAATCCAAAATTATTGGCATCCGGCGCAATGATCAAAACCACATTCTGCCAGAGACCGACTTTGTGGTACAAGAAGGCGATCAGGCCATCGTGATAGCCACGCAGCGGAAAAGCTGACACTGATGAGTCCCGTGTCTTGAGTGGCCCAAAGGGTGGGAGTAAGGGACACTCCCTTATAGACAACGCTTTCGATACCTGTGATCTGGACTGTTCAGAAGAAATTTCTGGATGAAGAGGGTGTACACTTTGATACACGTCAGTACAATCATATCGTGTATGAAACGCCGGAAGAACTTAGGGACAAGTTGAACAATCGCATTAGAGCCACCATCGTATAGATGAAGACATCATAAGGGAAAGAATAGTCTATGAGTCAACAAACGAATAATCTGGCGGCTTATATTTGGTCGCTGGCGGATTTATTGCGGGGGGATTTTAAGCAGAGTCAGTATGGGCGGATTATCTTGCCCTTTACGCTGTTGCGGCGGCTTGAGGGGGTGTTGGAGAAGACCAAGGCCAAGGTATTGGCTAAGTATGAGACCGTGAAAAAGAAGAAGTTGCCGGAGGCTGGTGAGGCGAAGCTGTTGCTGCGGGCTACGGGTGGATTGTCTTTTTATAATATCTCTAAGATGGATCTGTCCAGGCTGGGGGAAGCTGGGATCAAGGATAACCTGGAGTCTTATATTCAGGGGTTCTCCAAGGATGCCCGTGAGATCTTTGAATACTTTAACTTCAGTGAGTTTATTGGTCAGCTTAATGATGCCAACCTGTTGTACAAGGTGGTGCAGAAGGTTCGGCAGACGGATCTGAGCCCCAAGGCCATTTCCAATCATGATATGGGTAAGGTGTTTGAAGAACTGATTCGGCGGTTTTCGGAAGGCTCCAATGAGACGGCTGGGGAACACTTTACGCCTCGGGACATTGTGCATTTGACGACGTCTCTGGTGTTCATGGAGGATGATGACGCCTTGACCAAGCCAGGGATTATCCGCACGATCTATGATCCCACAGCAGGCACAGGCGGGTTTCTGTCGGAAGGCATGGAGTATGTGGGCAGCCTGAATCCGCAGGCGGTGATGCGGGCCTTTGGTCAGGAGCTGAATCCTGAGAGTTATGCGATCTGTAAGGCGGATATGCTGATCAAGGGACAGGATGTCACCCAAATCAAGTTGGGCAATACCCTGAGCAATGATCAGCTCTATGCCGATAAGTTTGACTACATGCTATCTAATCCTCCCTTTGGTGTGGACTGGAAGAAGATTGAGGGCGATGTCAAGGACGAACACCAGCTCAAGGGGTTTGAGGGGCGTTTTGGGCCGGGCCTGCCGCGTGTATCGGATGGGTCGCTGCTTTTTCTCTTACATCTGATCAGTAAACTCAGGGATGCGTCTGAAGGCGGGGCTCGTATTGGGATTATCCTGAATGGCTCGCCCCTGTTTACAGGTGGGGCTGGATCAGGTGAATCCGAGATCCGTCGGTATATTCTGGAGGCGGATCTTCTGGAGACCATTGTGGCCTTGCCCACGGACATGTTCTACAACACAGGTATTGCCACGTATGTGTGGGTGCTGTCCAATCATAAGTCCAAGAAACGCAAGGGCAAGGTGCAGCTCATCAACGGGGTGAACCTGTGTGGCAAGATGCGTAAGTCGCTGGGGTCCAAGCGACATGTCATGGATGATCAGGACATGGCCATGATTACCCGCTGTGCTGGGCAGTTCAAGGTCGTCAAGGCCCGCGAGCTGGATAAGCCTGCGGCAACCAAGAGCAACCGGGGACGCCAATCCGCCAATGGCAAAACCGAGGCACCCAAGACCTTTGCCAGCAAGATCTTTAAGACCCATGAATTTGGCTATCGTAGGATCACCATTGAACGTCCCCTGCGTGAATCGTATCAGTTCAGTGATGAACGCATTGCAGAGCTTCGCTTTGCTACAAAGCCCTTGAACGCGGTTATGAAATGGGTGTATGCGGAATATGGCATGGGCTGGATGGATGACAAGGGGTGTAAGCGATATGGTGTGCTCACCAAACACGCTGAGGACATCCGCAAACACATCAAGGGACACTTCAGTGAGCTGAAAGAAAAGCAGATCAAAGACCTGCTGGATCGCAAGACCTGGACCAGTCAGAAACAGATCCTGCTCAAGGCCCGCACACTGCAACAGAAGATGGGCACCAAGCAGCATGACGACATGAATGGCTATGAGGCAGCCCTCAAGGCCACAGACATTAAGCTGGAGGCCAAGGAGAAAAAACAGATCATGTCAGCGGTGAGCTGGAAGAACCCTGAGGCAGCAAAGGTCATCAAGAAGATCCACAAGGGCAAGGCCAATCCCATGTACGGCCTGTTTAAGGTGGATGGTCAAGTAGTAGAGTACAAGGCCGATGGTGAATTGCGGGACTTTGAAAACGTGGCCCTTGATCCTAAAAAGCCGGTGAACGAACTCAATGAGGCCTACTTCGCTACCGAGGTGCTGCCCCATGTGCCGGATGCCTGGATTGATGCCACAAGGAAGGATGCCAAGGACGACGAGATTGGGATCGTGGGCTATGAGATCCCCGTAAACCGGCATTTTTATGTGTACCAGCCGCCACGGGACCTGAAGGCAATTGATGCGGACCTAGATGAGGTGAGCGGTGAGATTATGAAACTCCTCAAGGAGGTGCATTCATAATGGCGGGGAGATGGATATGTGGCAATCAACGGATGGATATACGTGGGATGGCACCATGTAGGATGGGCAAAGCCCTGCGTGCCCATCAATTACATTCGATACCCAAAGATGGGCATGATAATCCTTTGCCCACCAGAAGATGGGCACGCTTCGCTTTGCCCATCCTACGGGTCACAATCGCGAATTGGGCGGAGGTGCATCAATCATGACCGGCAGATATCGAGCGTATCCTGAGTATAAGGATTCTGGTGTGGAGTGGTTGGGGGAGGTGCCAGCGAGGTGGGAAGTACGGAAATTCAAACACTGTTGCTTCATTTCGGAAGGGCAAGTTGATCCTGAAGAAAAGAAGTATCAGGAATGGCCGCTTATTGCACCTAATCATATAGAATCAGGTACTGGACGTTTGCTTCAAATTGAGAGCGCTTGGGATCAAGGGGCCATTAGTGGCAAGTATTTGGTGTATGCAGGTGAGATTATTTATTCAAAGATCCGTCCAGCTTTGAATAAGCTGTGTGTATCCCCAGAGGATTGTCTTTGTAGTGCGGATATGTATCCTGTTAGGGTCATTGCTCATTTAGAACTTCGGTTCCTTTTCTACTTCATGCTGTCTGATTTATTTGTTTTGAGGATGACAAACGAATCTATGCGTGTGGCTATGCCAAAAGTGGCACAATCGCGAATGGGGCGGAGGTGTATCCATCATGACCGGGAGATATCGAGCGTATCCTGAGTATAAGGATTCTGGTGTGGAGTGGTTGGGGGAGGTGCCAGCGAGGTGGGAAGTACGGAAATTCAAACACTGTTGCTTCATTTCGGAAGGGCAAGTTGATCCTGAAGAAAAGAAGTATCAGGAATGGCCGCTTATTGCACCTAATCATATAGAATCAGGTACTGGACGTTTGCTTCAAATTGAGAGCGCTTGGGATCAAGGGGCCATTAGTGGCAAGTATTTGGTGTATGCAGGTGAGATTATTTATTCAAAGATCCGTCCAGCTTTGAATAAGCTGTGTGTATCCCCAGAGGATTGTCTTTGTAGTGCGGATATGTATCCTGTTAGGGTCATTGCTCATTTAGAACTTCGGTTCCTTTTCTACTTCATGCTGTCTGATTTATTTGTTTTGAGGATGACAAACGAATCTATGCGTGTGGCTATGCCAAAAGTGGCACAATCGCGAATGGGGCGGAGGTGTATCCATCATGACCGGGAGATATCGAGCGTATCCTGAGTATAAGGATTCTGGTGTAGAGTGGTTGGGCGAGGTGCCCACAGAATGGAAAACATCTAGAATAAAATTCTTCGCAGCCTTGAATCCATCAAAGTCTGAGCTTAATACTCTATCATCAGATACCGAAGTGACATTTTTGCCCATGGAGGCAATTGGCGAGCAAGGCTCCTTGGATACATCCAAAGTGCGAAAACTTAGGGATGTTATTAATGGCTATACCTATATTCGAGAAGGAGATGTATGTGTTGCGAAAATTACTCCTTGTTTTGAAAACGGCAAGGGAGCCATCGCAAAGGGGCTGAGAAATGATATTGGATTTGCCACAACGGAGGTGATTCCTTTAAGATGTGCCAGACGCAGAGATGCTAAATATGTTTATTATCTGCTTACGTCTGCTCCATTTAATAAACAGGCCGAGGGTTCGATGTACGGTGCTGGTGGGCAGAAACGCGTAGCAGATAGCTTCGTAGCAAATTATCATTTTTCACTGCCCTCGTTTATTGAGCGCCAACAAATCGCCAACTTCCTCGATCACGAAACGGCCAAGATTGATGCTTTGATTGAAAAACAACAACAGCTCATCAAACTGCTCAAGGAAAAACGCCAGGCCGTGATTAGCCATGCTGTGACCAAGGGTTTAAACCCCACAGCCCCCATGAAGGACTCCGGTGTGGAGTGGTTGGGGGAGGTGCCGGAGGCGTGGGATGTGACAGAGATCAGATACGTCACAAGTCAAATTGGAGGAGGCACACCTAGTAAAGATAGAGTGGAGTATTGGAATGGGGATATTCCATGGGTTTCTCCAAAAGATATGAAGGTGGATTATATTGAGGAGTCACAAGATAATATTACAGAGCAGGCTTTAGATAATTGTTCTGCGAAACTTGTACCGCTGGGGAGTGTCCTTATTGTTGTTCGAGGAATGATTCTGATTCATTCAGTCCCGGTTGCACTTACACAGAAAATTTTGACAATTAATCAGGACATGAAGGCTTTAGTACCTGCAAAGACTTTAAGCGGTGACTATTTGCTCGTATTACTGAAGGGATTCCGTGACTTTATCTTAGATTTGGTCGATAGTTCTGCACATGGCACAAAGTGTCTGAGAACTGAATTATTTGAAAGAATGAAAGTAGCAATACCTACCATTGAAGAGCAGGAAGCCATTCTGTCTCAATTGAGACAGAAATTACAGGCGATTGATTCATTGATTGACAATGCATACCTGGCGGTAGAATTACTCCAAGAACGCCGAACAGCCCTAATCTCAGCCGCAGTCACGGGGAAAATAGACGTGCGTCATTGGAAGACGCCGTAGGATGGGCAAAGCGAAGCGTGCCCATCAATTAAGGTTGTGCCAAAAGGAAACGCCGAAACCATGGAAAACCAAAACGATCAAAGACATTCGTGGGATTTGTTTGTTGCGTCGGTTTGTTGTTTGGGATTATTTTTATGTGGGAATGTGTTTGTTGGGTATACGGGCTTTATCGATAAACGATGGGCACGCTGCGCTTTGTCCATCCTACGGTGCCCATCCAACGCGATTCGTCGTGATTTGCAGAGACGTTTCCGAATCAAAAGACTGTCTACGCAATGCGTAGACAATTGAGTTGGACCCATGTAGGATGGGCAAAGCCATGCGTGCCCATCAATTAAGGTTGTGCCAAAAGGAAACGCCG
>CAZBTJ010000110.1:0-19215 GCA_964494325.1 uncultured Pirellulales bacterium | reverse complement strand
TTTTGATTGTGCGGGTCAATACCCCACGGTATGGTGGGGCTGGTTTTTTTAATGATTACTGTGTTTTTACCTCAGACAACAAACGCAGTAAAGAGATCTTTACACACGAGTTTGGTCATTCGTTTGCCGGCTTGGCAGATGAGTACGTCAGCGAAGATTACTTTCATGTCTATTATACACGTGGCATCGAACCGCTTGAGCCCAATATTACTGCCTATCTAAATCCTAAGCGGATCAAGTGGGACCACTTGTTAACTCCTGATCTTCCTATACCTACACCGGAAGAAGACCAGTATGACAACCTGATTGGCCTGTTTGAAGGGGCCGGTTATACCAAAACCGGGATGTACAGAGCCTGCCTGCATTGCGTCATGGGCGCGGGAGGCGTGAAATTCTGCCACGCCTGTCAGGCCGCCATAAAGAGGGTCATCATCGAGTATAGCAATTAATAGACTTGTTTTTGTATTAGTCGTTCTAAGTCAGTTGAACGCGTGTCTGTTGATCCAACTATCGCACATCAACTCAATCCAAAAGCGACTCGTCACTACGCACCTCGTAACGGAGAAATTCGGACCATGCAGCTTCCCCTGCCTTGGAAAAACCTGTAAGACTCACCCACAAGTTCGTAATTCCCGACCTCTATTTGTCCGATATAACCCTGTTACCGGCTTTTTTTCGCGCCGTACTGATCCCAGGAGCAGTGAAATATATAAAAACAATACTCTTCTAAGAATTAGGATTTGAGGCATGAATTTCAGATCAATAAAAACTAAGCTCGCTGTTGCCACAGGACTCTGTTTCTTTGTTATTGTGAGTACGTTGATCACGTACAGCAGTCTCACAATCAGGAATCATGCAGTCACAGAGGCCAAAGAGCGTTCCATGGACACGGCTCGGAATTACGGTCGTCAAATAAAGGCTGAGATGGAGCTGGCATTGAATACGGCACGTTCTCTGGCGCAGACCCTCTCGGCTGTCAAAGATGTGAATTCGCCTTTGGACATAGGTAGGGATCAGGTAAATAGTATCCTGTCAACCATGCTCCAGGAAAATCCATCGTTTCTCGCCACCTATACATTGTGGGAGCCCAACGCCTTTGACCAGATGGACGCCGCCTACGCCAATCAGCCCGGACATGACCAGACCGGACGTCTTATCTCCTGCTGGTCACGAGATCCAAACGGACCGGTTTTGACCCCCCTGGTGGACTATCAAACCATGGGCAAGGGTAATTACTACCAAGTTCCCAAGCGTCTTAAGAGTGAAGTCATTATTGATCCCTATACCCGCTCCGTGCAGGGCGAGGACGTGTATATCACATCCCTGGTGGTCCCCATTATGCGCGATGGCAAGTTTTATGGCGTAGCAGGCGTTGATATGCTGTTGAGCACGCTTCAAGAGACGATTGAGACAATCCATCTCTTTGACGAGGGGGCACAAGTGTGTATTTTCTCGCACAATGGGAAGATTGTTGCGGCATCAAACAACGCTGACCTGTTGGGTAAACACATCAGATTTCTCCATTCAGATTGGCATGAAGATCTCACTTGCATCATGAATGGCAGCAGTACATTTGAAGAGGATGAAGACGGATATGCCGTTTTTTCACCCATTAGTATTGGCAGAACAAGTACCCCCTGGTCTGCTAATGTCAACATCCCATGTGCCGCCATCGTGGCTGATGCCACGCGTCAGATGTGGTTTAGCATCCAGATAGGCATTATCATATGCGTGTTTTCTCTGCTTATCATATACAAGCTTATTGACCGCATTGTGGCACCTCTAAGCGGTTTAACCGAGATCGCAGAAAAAATGGCTCGCGGCGACCTGAACTGGAAAAAAGTAGAAACCGCAGACGATGAAATAGGGCAAGTCAATCTGGCGTTTGAGGAAGTGGCTCACTCTCTGCATGTGATCACCACCATTTGTGAGGCAGTGGCCCTAGGAGATTTTTCTCAATCAACCCAGGTCAGGAGTAACGATGATGTCCTTTGTATGTCCATCAATCAAATGGGAGAGACTCTCAGGGGCGTTGTGAGTCAGGCCAATGCTATTGCTCAGGGAGACTATTCGTCCGAAATAAAGCCTCGTTCAGAAGTAGATGAACTAGGCATAGCCTTAGCCAACATGACGCAGCAGTTGCGTGATACGGTTGCCGAAAACCAGCGTGAAAATTGGCTCAAAACCGGCCAAAGCGTTTTGCACGATAAGATGCGTGGTGAGCAATCGACTGTTGATTTGGCCCAAAACATCATCACTCAACTGGCTTCCTGTCTGGATGCCCAGATAGGGGCCATCTTCCTGGCTGAGGAAGATGAAACCCTGAGACTCGTTAGCAGTTATGCCTACACGCGTCGAAAAGGCATGACAAATGAAATTAAGCCCGGTCAGGGCCTGGTAGGCCAAGCCCTCCTGGAAAAGAAACCCATCATCCTGACGAATGTGCCTGATGATTATATTGCTGTCCAGTCCGGCGTGGGACAAGCGGTTCCCCAAAACATATTGGTCTTGCCATTTCTCCATGAGCAAAAAGCCATAGGCGTAATTGAACTGGGTTCATTCCATGAATTCACGCCCATGCAAATAGAATTGCTGGAAAAGGTCTCTGATAATATTGCCATTTCAGTGAATGCGGCACAGTCTAGGAGCAAGATGTCGGAACTGTTGAAAAAGACTCAGAGCCAATCCGAGGCCCTGCAAAACCAACAGGAAGAATTGCGTGCCACAAATGAGGAACTGGAAGAGCAAACACAGCAGCTAAAGAGCTCGGAAGAGTTGCTAAAATCTCAGCAGAAAGAGCTGGAATTCTCAAATGCACAATTAGAAGAGAAGACTTCGGTACTGGAAGAGCAGAAGCAGGATATTGAGAATTCATGGAAGGAAATCCAGACCAAATCACGAGAGTTGGAGAAGGCCAATCAATACAAATCCGAGTTCCTGTCCAATATGTCTCACGAGCTAAGAACCCCATTGAACAGCCTGCTGATCCTGGCCAAACTACTCACGGAAAACAGCGACGGGAATCTAACCGATGATCAGCTCGAGTCCAGTAGGATGATCTACGAGGGAGGTCAGGAACTGCTGTCTCTAATCAATGAAATACTTGATATGGCCAAGATTGAAGCCGGCAAAATGGAAATCAGTTTTGAGAAGGTTTCCCTGCCACGGTTGGCTGAGAATCTGAAGCATGAATTCACTCCATTGGCCAAGAAGAACGCTCTGGACTTCCAAGTTGAGGTTGAGAAAGACGCGTCTATTAGCATCAAAACAGACCAGAAGCGAGCCAAACAGATATTGAAGAATCTTCTGTCAAATGCTTTTAAATTCACGTCCAAAGGTCAGGTCGCCATAAAGATTAGCAGGCCAGCGCAAACCGTCGATTTGTCACGCAGTCATCTGGATCACAACAAGGCCGTGGCCATTGCCGTTTCAGATACCGGCATTGGTATTGCAGAGGCAAAGCAGAAGATGATCTTCTCGGCCTTTCAACAGGCAGATGGCGACATTGACCGACAATTTGGCGGTACCGGCCTGGGCCTCTCCATTTCACTGCATCTGACAAGACTCCTAGGCGGAGAAATACAGCTCCAAAGCCAGGAGGGTCAGGGCAGCACATTTGCCCTGTATCTGCCAGAAACCATGGGGCCAGTAGAGTTCGCAGATCAGACTGATGCGGCGTCAAACGCTACGCCAGAGTGCGATGTTCAATACAATATAGAACTGGACTCTGAACCCCAAATCATTGAGCCAGCCGTTGAAAACAGCATACAAAATACGGCTGTCCAGGTTTTCCCTGACGACCGAAGCAAAATCACTGCCAATGACAAGGTGATCTTGATCATCGAAGATGACGAGAGATTTGCGAAGATCCTCAAGGGTATCTCGCACGAAAAGGGTTTTAAGTGTGTGATCGAAGGTCACGGGGAAGCCGGCTTAACAAGTGCCGTACAGAATCAACCCCAGGCCATTTTACTGGATGTGGGACTGCCGGACATGGACGGATTCAAGGTCATTAATGGCCTCAAGGAAAATCCTGCAACACGACATATACCTGTACATTTCATTTCGGGTCAGGATGAAACTCAGAATTCAACCAAGGCCATGAATATGGGGGCTATTGGCTATCTTACCAAACCTGCCACCAAAGAACAGTTGAGTCAGGTGTTCAGCGGTATCCAGTCATTCATCAGCGCGGACATCAAAAAACTACTGGTGGCTGAAGATGATGTTAAGACCAGACAAAGCATTGTCAAGCTGATTGGAAACAGTGACGTGGATATCTCTGCCGTGGGTACAGGCAAAGAGGCGTATGACCTCTTAAAAACGGAGAAATTTGACTGTATGGTCCTTGATCTTGGCTTGCCGGATATCTCAGGCGCCACCCTGCTGGAGCAAATCGCAAACGATGATGACATTATTGCGTCTCCCCCCATCGTGATCTATTCGGGCAAAGATCTGTCCCGCTCAGAAGCTCTGGAACTCAGAAAATACTCAAGCAGTATTATCCTGAAGGGTGCACACTCACCAGAGAGACTCCTGGATGAAACTTCCCTGTTCCTTCACCGGATTGAGACATCGTTGCCTCAGGAACAACAACGCATGATTCGGATGGCTCACGAAAAAGAAACGGTTTTGTGCGGTAAGAAAGTGCTCATTGTAGATGATGACATACGCAATATTTTTGCCCTGTCTCATGCCTTAAAAGCCAAGAAGATGACTGTCATTAGAGCGGAGAATGGCCAGAAAGCCCTGGAGATGCTCGATATTCATCCTGATATTGACGTTGTGCTGATGGACATCATGATGCCTGTTATGGATGGTTACGAGGCCATGCGAAAGATCAGAGAGCAGAAAAAACATTGGAAATTGCCGATTCTCGCTTTGACAGCCAAAGCCATGAAAGGTGACCGCAAGAAATGTATCGAAGCAGGGGCAAATGATTACTTGGCCAAGCCGGTCGATCTTGACAAGGTCATGTCCATGCTGCGTGTATGGCTGTATATATGATCGGATAAAATCTCAATACTATGACGACGCAACAAATAGAAATTCGTCTCCTGTTAGATGCCATACACATGATGTATGGATCAGAACATCCCTGAAGAAAAATGCCTCTGACATTTCCCCAAGTGCCGATCTTAGATGTGCCTATTTGCAATACCTGGTTTAACGTTCTACGCACTTAGGAGTTTGGACCCTCAGATAATGCAAATGCAACCGCAAATACGGCTATGGGGTGCGGCTGGCATATCATGGTATCACGCTTGGGAAACTAGCGTCGAGCACCCTCTGGCACCCATACAGGAAAGACGATTATTGCCCATATGCGTCCACCTTGCTGGGTGTTATTGTGTTTTCAGATTCCAACCATTCCCGTGCTTGGTCAAAGCTTTCGAATGACCTGATATTAGCCCCACGATTTGCAGCAACAGTACCGATAAACCTCGCATCCGTATCGTCAGAGTCACACACAAAAGCAATCTGGAAGCCACGTGTAGTCTCCGGCATTGTTGCACCGTAATGAAAATTCTCGATGGTGTCTGAAAAAGATTCCTGCCCCCTCATGTCCACGAGTATTTTGCTGATACTTTTTTCCTGGCAGAACTGGAGCGTATGCCTTCGATTCCGCGATCTGTCTTCAACGGTTATTGGCCCAGAGGAGGTAGAGAGAACAACACCCTTACCTGGAAGAACACTTAACTCACAAATCATTTTCAAACCTCATCTATCTAAAACAGGGCATAACATGTTCTTTCCTGAATCAAACCTCACCAATTATTTGGCGCACGAGGATTGAAAAAGTTGATGAAGAATTTTTCAGTTTTTGTTATTTTTATGTCACAATGATAGGACCTCTCTAAAAGGGTGAAGAACAAAAAAGGTTTGTAGCATGCAAGGTAAGGCAGGAACCATTGACAGAAAAACTCTTAAACCACTGCGTACAAATTACTTAAAGTTTGCGGTGATGGGTTTTGCCTGCAGAAGTTCAGGCTTGTAGAACAAGAGCCTCTAGACTATAATAAAGTTGCTATCGACACGTAAATCTGATGAAAACCGTGACTCTCTCGGGAAAATATGACAAGAAACATTGCTATCTTCTCCGTTGTCGGTCCTATTATTTTATGCGGGATCTGGTTTGTGTCCTGTGTGCCTGAAAAGATCACAAAATGTACACGGACCGGTCATGAACCCAACATTGCCCCTGACTACACAGGTCTTACCATTCCAGCGAATGTCTCTCCTTTAAATTTCCGAGTGCTGGAAAAAGGAAAGACTTATTGTGTTAAAATTCATTCGCATCAGGGGACGCCCATTGAAGTCTTCAGCAAAACCAGCCAAATACGCATTCCTCTTCGCAAATGGCGTGCCCTGCTCGCGGCCAATCCTGGCCGTGAGATGTCCTTGAATGTCTATGTTAAGGATGAAAATGGCCAGTGGCAACAATTCAATCCTATCGTCAATACGATTGCTCCAGAGACGATTGATGATACGCTGGTGTATCGATTCATGAAACCCATCTACAATGCCTGGAAAGACATGGGAATCTATCAGCGAACTCTGACAAACTTTGACGTCTCGTCAGTCATACATGGGCGTTCTCTTGGCGAAGGATGTGTAAACTGTCACAGCTTTGCTGGCAGCACATCAGATACCACGACCATTGGCCTACGCAGCCCGATTTACGGGAGTCACACGCTCCTTGCACGGAACGGTTCTGTCGACAAAATCAATGCCAAATGGGGCTACACAGCCTGGCACCCCAGCGGGCAAATGGCCGTGTACTCAGTCAACAAAGTACGTCAGTTTTTCCATGTGGGCGGTATGGAGGTTCGTGATGTGGTTGACCTCGATTCCGCCCTGGCTTGTTATTATATGGATGACAAAAAAATCGTCTGCCCTTCGGAACTGTCGGACAAGAAACGATTGGAGACCTATCCTACATGGTCTCCTGACGGACGTTATCTTTATTTTTGCAGCGGTCCCATTCTCTGGCAGACTCAGGATGCTATCCCGCCAGAGAACTACGACAAGCTCAAATATGATCTGCGGCGTGTCGCCTACGATGTGGATACAGATCAGTGGGGCAAGGTCGAAACGGTTCTTGCCGCTTCGGAAACGGGGTTGAGCATCCTGTTGCCACGGATTTCACCGGACGGGCGATTTCTCCTGTTCAGCATGTGCAAATACGGTTGTTTTCCGGTGTATCAGCCCAGTAGTGACCTCTATCTCATGGATCTATCGACAAGACAGTATCGCAGACTGGCCATCAATAGTCCTGCTTCGGAATCGTGGCACAGTTGGTCCAGCAACAGCCGGTGGATCGCATTTAGCAGCAAACGTCAGGGGGGCGCCTTAACCAGGACGTATTTCAGCTACATGGATAAAACGGGGCAGTTCTCAAAACCCTTTGTGCTACCTCAAAAGAATCCAACCCACTACGATTCACTATTGATGACCTACAGTGTTCCCGAGCTGATCCAAGGCGGTGTCAAGGTACAAAAATCCTTATTGGCCCGAATGGCTCGTGCAGAACCCACCGAGCTTGTGGAAAATGCTATGACAGGGGCCACACCCAAGGCCAGTTCGCCAGCACCGTGGCGGGAACGTGAATAACCTATTGACAAAGCGGTTCCGTGCGTTCATTAGGAGACAAAACGACGTGCTGAATAGAATTAAGCAACTTCCCCACAACCTGGCATTGTTTATACTCGGAACGCTCTATGTCTGGCTCCTTGTTGAGCCGCGTCTGATCTATGCCTGCTTTGGTATCATTTTGAAAGACGCGCCCAGATTTGTTTTGGGCTGGCCGTTTCTAAAAGATGTGATGAGTCTACCCGGTGGATTTATCATGTATATTTCAGGTTTTCTTTCTCAAGGCTATTATGTCTCATGGTTAGGAGCGGTCATTCTTGTACTGTGTACTTTATTGCTATGTGAAATCTTTCGCCGTCATCTGATTATCACAGGATGCCTGCATACCACCCTCTTGACGTCTGTCCCGGCAATCCTGTTGGTTCTGATTTGCAGCCGCTACAAACATGCATTACCTGCCTGCCTAACAGTGTCTCTGGGATTGCTTTGGTCCCTTTTCTTTGAGGCATTACCCGTACGACGCTGGCCACGTCGGGCACTTGTGTACTGCCTGATGGCATCCCTTATCTTCTGGCTGGCAGGCGCAGGGGGACTGTTGCTGTTCTTAAGTATGACAACCCTCTACGGCATTTTTTTCCATAAGACTCTGGGATTTTCACTATTCGTTCCGCTGGTCAGTGTGGGCATGGTGTGGTGCCTTGCTCAGTACATGTTCTTAATTCCCCCCGCCGAGGCATTTCTCAGTTTAACGCCAGCCTCCCAAATTATAACCACGGGTATGAAAACGTTTTCCAGGATACTGATCCTCATCCTGTACGGCTATGTGCCGTTAAGTATCGCGTCTTTGATCCTCGGAAAAACGATATTCAACAGAGTCAGGAAAAATTGGAAGGCACCGTTAAAAGTCGCCAAGGGAAAAGAAGCCTCTGTCGTCTCCAAACAGAAGAGCCGGGCTCTTGCCCTACTAAAGAGTGTCATCGTTTTTTCTGTGCCCACCGTTATTGTCATCGTGGGGCTTTACTTCAGTCATGATCCGATGGAAAAATCATCTATCCTGGCCCACAATTATTTTCTCCACAAACAATGGGACAAGATCCTGAAACTCAGTGACAGCCTGCCCAAGGGGAAAAGCAACGCCTGCATGAATCATGATGTCATTCGTGCTCTGTATCATACAGACAGACTGCCTCGTGATATGTTTCATTTTCCCCAGACACAGCAGGGCCTTCTTTTCACTCAGGAGAAGATGTCCTCTCTGGCCCAATTCAAATTATGTGATACCTTTATGGAACTTGGCCATGTCAACATGGCTGAGAAACTGGCCTCGGAAATCCTGGCCGTGCGTGAGCATTTGGGATTGATTATAGAGAAAATCGCCTGGATCAACATCATTAAGGGACAACATCGCACGGCTCGGACGTACCTCAATGCCCTCAAACAAGACCTCATCTATGGCAGGAATGCCCGCTCCCTGCTCAGCACCATGGACAACATGAAACCGGACCAGGCCGCCTATGTAAACCGCATCAATTCCTATCTTCATGAAGAGGGACACCCAGGTACAGGGGAAGATTCTGTGGAGCAAATCTTGACAGGTTTACTCGTGCAGAATCCCCAAAACAAGATGGCGTTCGAGTATCTGATGGCGAGTTATTTGCTAACCGGTAAGGTAAATAAGATTGCGGGAAATGTCACACGGATGTCTGATCTCGGCTACAAAACAATCCCCGTACTCTATGAAGAAGCCATCCTGATCTATGTCGGCTCTGTGGCGAAGGATCACAGGGCCAAACTACCCAGATTCAAGATTAGTCCAGAAACCATAAAACGCTATCAAGCGTTTATAAGCATCAGAAATACCCTAAAGCCTCACAATAGACAGGCCGTGCTACAGCGTTTGATCCGTGAGTTTGGGAGCAGCTATTTCTTTTATTTTACTTTTGGATGCGTTGGTTTGGTATAATCTTTAATCGGATATCTGCAAGTGGCCGATTCACCCAACCGCAATGAACCAGGCACCGGCGAAGTCAATTACACGGAGGTATTCAAAGCGATCAAGGAGATTGGCTATACGCGTCCTGTGGGCCTTGAATGCAGTCCTCAGGGTGGAAATGTGGTCAGGGCAGCACAAAGGATCTATGCCGCTGACACCTGGTAGCAAACTCAAAGATACCATGTTCACAAAAGCATCATCCACAGAAGCCATCTCAGACCTGTTTTGAGGTGGCTTCTGGACTTTTTACCAGAATAGGGGTAATCGTTAACCAAGTTTTTAACAAAGCCCTCGAATCAAACCAGACGAACACTAAGGGGCCAAACGACCTCACGAATGCCTTCCAGGCTTCCTGTAAAAATTCCGTCCTACGCAAACGCTACAAACCTTCTGACGAGCAGGCTTGTGGGTTCCCTCATGATCTGTACCGCCTTGGGGCAGCCACAAGGCCAGCTAGGATAAAATCCACCCGTAAAAAGCTGAAGAAACTTTTCTGAAACCGCTTAGGGCTTCTTTCTCTCGCGTGCCAGCTGAGAAGGAGAGGCACGCAAGGACTTGACTCTAGGCAAATGCAGTCCATACTTCATGGCCAGGGCACGCAGCAGCAAGGTCACGGAAATCGTACAGAGCATTCGAAAACCATTGCTCATATCGATCCACCCCAGGAATACAAAACTAATCCCGCCACACAGTGCAGCAGTGGCGTAAAAATCAGTCTTTAATACGGAGGGAATTTCCATCACAAGAAGATCCCTGATCACCCCACCTCCACAGGATGTTATCACGGCCATCAGAATGATCGTCATGGGAATCGCATTGCATTTCTCAGCCTGGGCTGCTCCGATGGCCGCAAAGACCCCAAGCCCGATGGCATCGGCCACCATCACATAGTCCCATCCTTTGGCAATCATGGGGGCCGCCCAAAAAACAGCCATACCGCCCGCAACACAAACCAAAAAATACGTATGATCAACCAACGCCATGGGCGGTATCGACCCGAGGAGCACGTCCCTCATGATACCGCCGGCAATACCAGTCACCACTGCAAGCACAAGGACGCCGAGCAGATCAAGTTCGTACTTCACCCCGCGAAAGGCACCGGATATGGCAAAGGCCAATGTACCGCAAATATCAAGGATATGAATCATGATTCTCTTAGCGATGCCACTCTGGGGCAAAGAAGCTAATCGCTTCTTCAAATTCTGGCTTGCGACGAAAATCCATGGGTTTGTACTCTGGATTCTTGGGGTCAGCGTTTACCCACTTGGCATGATGTCGGCCATAATACGTCCCATAGAACTGATAGTTGCTATCTGCCCAACGGTTCACAATCATCATTTCCATCTTGGTTAACATTTTCGAATGGTCATCCTGGGCATTCTTTGGATGCGTGGACTGGCTGAGTATATTGATCAGCGGACTCTGATAACTGCCCAGACTTTTGGGTGGGAGAAAGGCCCCATTGTAATTGCCTTGATCGCCCTTCTTGAATGAGGTGAATTCAGAGATCAAAGGCCCCGCCAATTGCTTGCTGCCAAGCTGTTCATACGACGTGTTGTAATAGACGGTAAGATCTGCCGTCAGTTTAAGCCCCCCGTCTGGGTCGGTGTTGCCGTGACATGAAACACATTTGGCGTCCAAGATCGGCTGGATATCGGTGGGATAATGAATCACCTGTTGAGCCAGACCATCGCCCCCGTTTTTCACCAGGTCACAGGGCTGGGGCTGGGGCACACTGGGATCTCTGGCCAGCGCTAGGGTAATTTGTGTCTTTTGGGGATGTGATGTCCCGCCATCCTGCGCATGACATCCCACACAAGACCGCACTTCGCCTGCCTGATAATTCACGTACGTTCTTTCTCGCTGAAGCTCTCGAAAGTCCTTGTCCAGGGCCTGGAAGAATATATTACGCTTGGCCGGCACAGTAAAATAGGCCGAACCATCCTCTTCCACTGGTACAACGCCCCACTGCGCGCGAGGCCACAATGCCCCTTTCCAGCTGGAACTGCTTGCCCCAGAACTCCACCGACGTCCCGTGTCCCAGTAACGCGGTATGGCTTCGTTAATGCGCAACCACTTGACTTCGCCTTGCTTCACCCCCTCGAGCCCCTCGTACACATGGGTCACAATGCACAGAGCTTCGTCTTTGACCGCATAGGTTGGATTCCGCGGCAAATAGGTTTTGGGCGGTACTTTTCGAGCCACCATAGGTGTAGGATGCCAGCAGGATAGGGTTTCATCCTTGTGTACAAACTGATGATTACCCTGGATGTCAATGAGGTACAGAGAGTAAGCATTACCCACATTTTTGTAATGATCCTCGGGATTGACTTTGTACGAAACCAGGAACGTGCTCTCATTCACCGGATAGGGATGCGTATAGAGATGGCCACTCTGTCCGTTCCTGTCATGCACATACCCACCTGACTCTTTGCGAAAATGCCAGCCCGGCTCAGTGCGTCTTTCAATAAACACGGCGGGCGTAATATTGTTTACAGGATACCGATCGTCCCCCTGGACATAATCCGCTTCATCCGGATCAGGCCCACGACAACGGTCACCCCGCTGGAAATCGATCACCATAATGGCACCCAGGCACCCGCCTTGAGGATAGTGACACGTGCCCACACACACCACCTTGTGATCGCTGCCTGGAATGGCCTGGGGATACATGTACACGGTGGTGGTATCATCGGCCAAACCGTAGAGTTCCTGCGACCGGGTGCCATCCGGATTCATCGACCAGATTGTTTTACAAACGCGTGCGCCTTTGTCCACATACTCCCAGCGGTGATACATCACACGACCATCATCCAAAACCACTGGGCAAAATTCACTCACTAGGCTACTGGAGAGTTGCTGAATATAGCCCCCGTCGCCATCCATCCGATGCAAGCTGGGCGCCACCAACGCCGCAGAACCACCACACAGCACCGTGTGTTCGCAACGAGTTGACGAGAAAATGAGGTTTCCATCTGGCAGATAGCATGGATGAATATCATCGGTGTGCCAGGTTTTTCCCCAGCGTGCCACTTGCTGGGTTTCATCAGCCGCTGGAAACGACAACTGGCGTAATCCCGTACCGTCGGTATTCACTTCCCAGATACGAAATCCGGATTTGGTATCTTGCCTGAAATCAAAAACAACCTTCTTGGCATCAAAGGAAAGACTGGTTTTGCCAATAAATCCCTTGCCGCCCGGCAATTGAACTGCAGTAACCACAGGCCGTTCTTCTTTTGTCAGCAGGTTGACAATGTAAATACCATTGTTCGCGTGAAAACGATCAGAGCTCGTTCCGTTGTTAATATCCGTGTAGTAATGATTAGAGGAATAGGGCTTCCTCTTTACGAACATGACGTCATCAAATGCCAGCCCATTAAGATCGGCAGTCATCGACTCCGAGCTTCGTTCCATATTGGGGGTTTCTTGGGCATTTGCTATACCATGGCTCCCCAAAACACAGACCCACAGGCAATTCAAAGTTAGTGCCAAAACAGACGTGTAAACTTTGGTATTTCGCATAAAACGCCCAACCTTACTCAATAAAGTACCAGACCTTCACGTTCATAAAACTTCAATCCAAAGGTAAAAAAACGACCCTTTTTAGTAGCCAGAAGTATACCATGCCCATTTGCAGGCTTCAATTAAATACAAGAATACAGATTAACAAGGCATGAAGCCCCTATACAGGACCACTCTCGCACGATAGAATCATTCTTTTGCCTTGCCCATTCAGCCAAAGTAAAGGAAACATCGCATGAAACTGTACTCAACACTTGGCTTCTGTGGCCTGTGAGAACGCTCATTCAGGAAACAGTCACAACCCACGAGGGATTCGAGGTACTGGATGCCCATACCGCTGTCACACGTGCCTTGGTTGAGAAGCAATAACCAGAAACTATCAGGAAATTTACGTTTCGAGGAGTGCAATTGTATGAATCAAATGTTGTCAAGTCGTAAAAGCATCAAAAAAAGGATCTTCACAGGGCTATTCATACTATGTTGCCTGACGGTGGGAGTTCAGGCCGCACAAGACATCACAGGTTTTTGGAACATCAAGCTCACATTTGGTGAACAAACATTCACCTCAAAACTGACCCTCTTTAAGAATGACGAGGGCCTGCTCGCCGGCACCTGGACCAGTCGACGAGGCACCAGTGCTCTGTCGAATGTCCAATTCAACCAGGGTAAGCTTACCTTTATTCGCAAAAGTACGCGTGGCGAGACATCATGGACATCAACCTACGAGGGCACTCTGTCAGGTGACACCCTGACAGGTGTGGTCAAGAGCCATCGAGGTGAAATCACTGCAATTGGCCAGCGCAGCACATCTGGCCAGATCAAAAAAATACCCGCGAAGGCCCCGGACAAAACAGTCAGTCCTTCTCGCACAGAAACCATCAAACCAATCAGAAATGAGACGTTCAACAAGAACGGTACGTACAAGGAACGCAAACAAGGAGGCAACCCACGGACAGTCTCGGGGTATCTTGCGTTTGATGGATCAATGGACGGCAACAGACAGGTTGACCCACAAATTGCAATTGGCGGTGGCTATGTACTTCATGGCACGAATAACGGACTTATTATCTACGACAAAGAGGGGCATTTTGTCCAGGGCGTCCACCAGAACTGTTTCAATGGGGGGATCGATCCCAAATTGTTCTTTGATCCACACAACCGCGTGTTTGGTTTTGACCTGTGGACCTACTGGGACAAGGAGAAACAAAAACCAGTAAACATCTCTGTTTCAGAAACAAGCGACCCCACGGGCGCGTGGAACACCTACCCCATACCAGCGCCGGGCGGAAGAGATGGCGGTGGCATTGGCTACAGCAAGAAATGGATCGGTTATTCATTCCCCGGCGGTCCTGAACAAACCTTCATACTCAAGATGTCTGAAGCCAAGGCGGGTCTCCCTGCGAGCGTCTACCATTTCCCGGGCAGCCTGGGCCATCCAGTGCTCACTCAAGACAATATTGAAGATCTCTACTTCTTCCAAGTGAGCAACACCCACTTTACCATTCGACGAGTCACAGACAGTGGTGACGGAACACCTCAAGCCCTACTGGTCTGCTCAGTACCGCATGAGCTGAGCTTTGTGGGTTATCCACCCAAGTCACCCCAGAAAGGGACTGAACAAAAAACGTCCTCGGGTGACCGCAATCCCAAAAACCTTGTCCTTCAGAATGGGTATCTCTGGTTTTCTCAGGCGGTAAATTGTCACGGTAAGTCTGCCGTTCAGTGGCATCAGATCAAAACAGATGGATCCATTGTGCAGACTGGACTTATCAGTGACTCGTCCACAAACTATATACAGACCACGATCGCAGTCAACAAACAGGAAGATGTACTTGTCGGTTTCCAGGAAACCAATGAAACCATGTACATCAGCCCTCGCCTGGCATTTCGCCAGTCAAGCGACCTACAGGGACAGCTGAGAGAGATCGTGAAACTTGGCGAGGGCCAGGGTGCGACGGATGGCGTGGCATGGGGCGACTATAGTGGCAGTGTTGTTGATGGTGACAACATGCTGGATCTCTGGACAATCCAAAGTATCACAGACACTGGCGGTAAAGGGGATACCATTATCGTCAAGGTGCCGTTTAAGAACAAATGATGGTTACTCATTCGATATGGTCAGCGTCATCAGGACTGACTGTATCGAATTCAGAAGCTCCACACTGGGGCTTCTTTTTTTTAACCCTGTCGAATGTCACCAGGCCTTGACAAGGAATCTTTGGCTATATTGTCTATTCTAACTGGAGTTTTGCAAACTCCAAGTTTTCAGTTTTCAGATAACAGTTTACAGCATAAAAACCACATTTTTCTGAATACTGCCTACTGAAAACTGAATACCACAGGGCTTTTTGCAAAAGTCCAGTTCTAATAAACACCGCCTTATAAGTTTTTTTTCGCTGTTTTGACTTTTAGGCAAGACTTGTGTATGATTTTGTTTTTAATGTATTATTGTAACAGGCCTTTATGGTCTATGATAAGTTAGGAGACGATACATGGCGGACTGGAAGAATCCTCCAAGGCTGTTTATCCCCGGCCCCATCAAAGTGGATGAAAATGTGCTTCAGCAAATGGCACGCCCAACCCTAGGTCACAGAGGCAAAGAGTACAGCCAATTGCACGGAGAAACCGTGGATTTGCTGAAGAAGGCCTTTTTCACAGAACAAAACGTGTTCCTGTCATCCTCCAGCGCCTCTGGCATCTGGGAAGCTGCCATCCGAAACTGCGTGGCGCTGGATGAAACGGTCTTATCCACGTGCTGTGGTGCCTTCAGTGATAAGTGGGCGGACGTCGTGGAAGCCTGTGGTCGCAAGGTCGACAGGCTCAAGGTCGAATGGGGTCAGGCAATCACGCCGGATTTAATCGACCAAAAACTGGCGTCGGGTAACTATGCAGCCATCACGCTGGTCTACAATGAAACGAGTACTGGCTTGGCCAACCCAGTATACGAGATCAGCCAGATGATGAAACAAAAGTATCCTGATGTCCTCGTTCTTGTGGACTCCGTCAGTGCCATGGTCGGCCTGCCTCTGCATTTTGACGATCTGGGCTGGGATATTACATTTGCCTCACTCCAAAAGGCTTTCGGTATTCCTCCAGGATTTGCTGTGGCCCTGGTGAGCCATCGAGCCCTGGAAAAGAGTCAGTCCGTCCCCAATCGTGGCTACTACTTCAACTTTGAACTCTGGGCTAAAAATGCGGCCAAAAACCAAACATTGGTCACCCCCTCGGTGCAACATATCTATGCCCTGCACTATCAATGCCAGAAAATGGTCAACGAAGGCATGGAAAACGTGTGGAAACGTCACCAGGCCATGGGGGACTATGTCAGAGAATGGGCGATGTCAAAATTCGACATCTTCTGCGACAAATCCTATGTCTCAAACACCTTGACCGCCATTCGAAATACACGACACATTGACGTGGCCAAGACGATTGCAGCCCTTCAGGAAAAACACAACACCGTATTCGGCAATGGGTACGGTAAACTCAAAGAAGAGGCCTTCCGAATTGCTCACATGGGTGATATTACCCTGGACGATGTCAAGGAAGTAACCCATTGGATTGATGACGAAATCGATTAATCCGGGCTAGTTGAAAAGATGGAAAAGGTCGGACCCTCACGTCCGGCCTTTTTTTATACTCTTATTGGGCTCGATACACGTCCCACGCAGCGTTTATATCTGCATCCTTATGTAAGAGCAGACGGTACCTGAGAACTGTCGGCTTTTTCGTAGGCAATTTTGCAGGATAACGCCACGGGTAGACCGGGTTCTGCATATCTGAAAATCGTTTGGAGGTCCTCAGTATCCACGCCTCGGGAAACAGGGGATTGTCTGGATGTTGAAAAATGGCCGCCCCGTACGGCTTGCCATTCAGGGTGCCTGTGATATTTATCCAAGGCCCGCCAAAAACGGGCGTGTTTAGTGGTTTTACCCGGCCAACGGCACTGTCAAGAACAGCATCCTCAGGTGTGGCAATACGAGCCGTAAAGCCACCATAGCCCTTGACATTGTCTGATCCACCTAGCCAGGTATCGTCCTGCAACGCCAACAAACCTATCGTAAAATCAATTTGACGACAGTTTTTCTTTCGTTGAGACAACTGGATAGTCACAGTTTCTTTGACCATGGGCGTTTTACCATTCTGCCAGAGCGGCGACTTCCACAAAACAGTGGCCTGTAACCCAACTGTCTCTGGGCCCTTGTCTACAACTCGCACCTCGTGGACATCCCAGATAAAATCCTCACATAGCCAGGCATCGCCGATCGACTGTCCCTTGATCAATAGTTGATGCCAGGTCCAAAAGATGCCCCGATGATGAAGGTGGTCCTCTGGAAAATCCTCAGTAATCACCTGCCCGTCCAATCCTACAAGAGGATGCACATAATCAGCGCGTGCATACTTCCCATCAAGACTCTTGGCCACAGTACGATAGAACATCACGGGCTGACCGTCTTCAAGAAACTGCCATCCTTCGTCCTGTTTGACCAGAGACACTCCGGAGGACGCAGCCTGAGCAAACCCCGCCACACATACAACACACATGACCAAGCACAGGAGTATCATCTGTTTCATTTAGTCCACGACCCTTTCCGTCAAGTCCAACCCCTAAACCCTAAACCCTAACACTTAAAACTTAACACTTAAAACTTAACACTTAAAACTTAAAACTTAAAACTTAAAACCGGAGCGAAGCGACCAAACCCCTGAACCCTGAGTTCAATCAAACCTTTTCCGGCATGGCAAAGGGTTTTCTGTAGGGTTGCCGAAGCATTGCATTGGCCTCACGGTCATGAACAAACTCTTGTTGCACAGGATCAAAATCCAGAGATCTTCCAAGACGGTATGAGATATTGGCCAGATGCACCAAAGCACAGGTGTAGAAGCCTTCTTCGATGCTCTTATTATGCGTCTTGGGATCACCCGTACGAATCGCATTCGCAAAATCCTGATAATGGTTAGCCAGCCCACTGCCAGATTTCCCGAGCTCGCGGTTTTTGCCCATATAGGTTCGCCATGCATTCACGGTCTTGGCCATATAGCCTTTTGAGCCGAACACCAGATTTCCAACCGTGTTCTTTGCACTGGTCATGTAGGCGCCGGGATCATCCTTACTGGGCTTGAGCCACATGGAGTCCTCACGATTGGAGATCCAGTGACGTGTTTCAAACTGCAGTATCTTTTTCTTGTCACCTGCGCCTTTGGGATTGTCAAACTCAAACATGGCCATCAGCGTATTGGGTGTGTTCTGCTGATCCTCGAACATGAAGTGACCGCCCATGCTGCTGACTCGCGTGGGGAGCTTGACACCAAGCATCCAGCGGGCAATGTCCATCTCATGAATGCCCTGATTGCCCATATCACCATTGCCATAGTCCCAGTTCCAATGCCAATTGTAATGAAAGCGATTGGGATTAAACGGCCTCTTGCGTGCAGGGCCTAGCCACAAGTCGTAATTCACGCCTGGGGGCACGGGCGCATCCGGTTTCGAGCCAATGGATTCCCTCCATTTGTAACACATGCCCTTGGAAAGATAGACCTCACCCAATCCACCCTCTTCCAGAAACTTTGCAGCTGATTGCGAACATGGATTACTGCGTTGCTCAGCACCATCCTGAACAATCACATTGTATTTCTTTGATGCCTTGACCAGTTGCTGACCTTGAAAGAAATCATGACAGCATGGTTTTTCCACGGACACATGCTTGCCCGCCTGGATGGCCCAGACCGCTGCCAAGGCATGCCAGTGATTGGGCATCACAATAGAGACTGCGTCAATATCCTTATCTTCGTATAGCTTTCGAAGATCCACATAGGTCTTGGGATCCGGTCGGTTTTTCTTGGTAAACAGATTCTTGATGCGCGGACCAAAGAGGTTTTCATCAACATCGCAAATGGCCGCCACTCTAACATCTTTCAGGGCCTGATAATTTTTGATATGGTTCTGTCCCATCCCATTAATGCCAATCACAGCCACATTGATCCGATCATTGGCACCGGCCCATGCCCTGTTGGTTCCCCATAAACTTGCCCCTGCCGATGCCGTGGCAGCCAGGCCCGCTGTATTCTTGATAAAACCTCTTCGAGTTAGCTTCGTGTCCATTTTC
>CAZBTJ010000109.1:0-19259 GCA_964494325.1 uncultured Pirellulales bacterium | reverse complement strand
GGACCACACCTCTCGGTCAGCTTTTTAGACTTGATGCCCGCCAGAAAAAGCCGAGTAAATTATCTGCGATTTGATGGGGATCAGAAAGGGCTATTTACTGAGTTCTGGTTGATGGGTATTCTAATGCCTGCGTTGGCACGTGTACGCCAACTGGCATTTAGAATGACCTGTGGTACAAATCTATCGGGTATTGGGAAAGCCATGTTGCTCTATTCCAATGACAATGACGACGAATTCCCCAAGGCCGGTGGCCGCACTAACACTTGGGTGCCTCAAGGCATTGGCGCTCTGTGGACCGCTCCTACACGCCAAATGGCCTTTGGTGTCGTCAACAATGAAGGCAAAACGACTGTTTCTTCCAACTTCTACATGTTGGTCAAGTATTCAGACGTAACACCCAAGCAGTTTGTGTGTAAGGGCGAGAGCGAAACCCGTGAGTTTACACTGGCTGAAGTGGGCGCCACAAATCTGGCCGCAGATTTCACACTGGCAGACGCCTGGGACTTTGGTCCAGGGACTGGTACTCCCACGTATGAATTCTGCAGCTATTCCTATCATTATCCGTTTAACAACTATACCCTGACAACCACCCATGAACCGACCATGGCTGTGGCTGCTGACCGTAATCCCTGGATGACGACACCTGATGATCGTGGTGATGAGGAGCTTCAATGGGCCTGGTTCATTCCTGATGAAGATCCTCACACTGGTACCTCAGAACAAGCCCGTGTGGGTAATACGGATGCTCATCAGTTGGAAGGCCAGAATGTGCTGTTCCTGGATAGCCATGTGGCACTGGAAAAACGTTCTTTCTGTGCCACAGAGCAGGACAATATCTATACGATTGCTTTGAAGAATGCACCAAAAATTAATCCACAATACTATACGGGAATCCAATTTAATTACGCTAACAAGCCCGTAAATCGTAAAGATTCTTATCTGATTAATGAAGATTCAGGTGTGGCGGTCGGAGGACGCTAAATGGCAAGCCCTTGAGGGTCATTATTCATGTCATGAAGTGATGGCGTTACGCAAGAATGGGCGTAACGCCATCACGTGACTTGTGCAACTTATCGCAATTATTTCATCACTTCCCTGAGCAGGACTGTGGCGTAACTGCCCGAGGGCAGGTCAAATTTTAGTTCGAGATACTCCCCTTCCTTGCTGCGACCGTGGGAGATGGATGTATTTGTAGGCAAGACGCGTAGAGAGCGACGGCCGGCCTGGGACAGGTATTTTTTCATGACTGTGGCCTGTGTCACATGTACAGCCTGGGCTTCGTGCAAAACTTTGTTTTCAATTTTGCCGGCAGCACCCGTTGGTTTGACCATGGTATCACAAAAAATGGGGCCAGAGGGACTGATCTCAAACTCAGTGCAGCGTGGCTGCTCTGAAGCGGGATTCTCCACCCGAAAACATTGGCCATTGCTGTGGGTATACGCCATGTCGCCAGTCAGAAGTTGGTCGATATCAGGCATACGTGCGTACAGGACTTGATTGAATAAGAACGACTGATAGGCAGAAACAAGAAAGCGAATCCTGCTCTGTGGCACAAAATCAAAGGCCTTTTTTTTGTTGCCTTGATGCCTGACAAGCATGCTGAGTACCCGGCGTGTTTCGGTCAAATGGGCCGGACAGGTCTTCAAGGCCTTGTTAAATTGACCACGGCTATACAGGGTACGTACACGAAATTCATTGGCGTTGTCTTCGGGACGCGGATCACCCATATACAGATCAAGAAACGACTCCCGCTGATTGAGCAGAATCGTCTTACCCAACACATGACTGTTGCCACGGTTGCCAAAACGCTGAGGCCCAAATACATTCGGCATCCCTCGTTCGCACAGAACAGAAAGAATCGCCCGGGCCTGTGCTTCAGCGGTGGCCATGGAACCACGGAACTCACGTAGGCGAACACGAAAACGATTGCCTTGGAGCTGCCCCACCTTTAACGGTTGATCATTGCGTCCCCAGTCCAGGATGCGAATATTGCGCAACTTGAGACGGCGAACCCGATCCGGAGGCACCCGCTCAATAGAGATCCATTGACGGGTCACAGCATTGGCATCCTTGAGACCTGCAAATCCAATATCCCGGTTTCGCTTACCCAATGCACGGGCAATCTCTCCCACGGCCTGCTGCGTGGTAAGCCCCTCTTTTTGCATCAAAAAATAGACATGCGACCCTTTTTTACGGGGTGGGTTCAGGGGAATTTCTTCGACATAAAAGTCGGAATTCAAAGACTTGAATAATCCTCCCACACCCGGCAAGGTTTGTGTCATCATGGGTACTTCATCAACCAATACAGCAGGCTTTTTAGGCATATTCAAACAAAGCGTTAAAACGCCTCTCCCATTCGTCCTCATGAATCACCGAGAAATTAACGTCTTTGCCGGCAAGCTCCAAACCCAATTCAGTTAAAGTCGACTCCGTAGCCAAGTCGTTACACATGTCAAACAGAGCTCTTTTATATTCCGTATCTTCACTGCCTTTAAGGTGAAGTCCCTTGGTCTCAACCACGAAAACACGATTAAATCCAGTGCCCAAATCATCCTTGTTCGTAAAGATAAAATCTGCATAGACCTTGTTCCGTCGCCAACCCTGAACACCATAGTCCTTTTTGGGCACATTACGATACCAGAAAAGCAGTTTGTCTTGATCATCCAGATACCAGGCTACGCGCTTTTCCATCTCATTCAGGTCATCCGGCACCATGTCGAACAGTGTTCGCTCCAACGATGCCCCTGTTCGCTTGTTTAACCACGGAGATTTACCCTTTTGCTTCTTAGGCAGTTTCCAATGGAGGTCATTGGCAATCACCAGAAAACGGAGTCTATCTTTGGAGATCAGTCCCCGAAAAACCTCTTCAGCCAGTCGATCCTTTTCTCGCAATAAGTGCTTTCGCAATTCCTCAATAATAAACACAAAATTGTTTATAACGATATCCTCATTGTACCTCTTCAGAATCGCCTTGAGAATCCGATCACCAAATTCATGCGCCACCCAGGGATTGGGCACAATATCCATTAGGTGCCGTGCCACAAAGACACAGTCCAATCGCAAGACACCCGTGCGAAGCGTGGTCTGTGTCTTGACCTGAATGACTTGAGACACATCATCAGACATGCCGGCAACCTGTTCCAGGTCCTTTTCTTCAATCATAGAAAGGGCCAATTCATTAAGTGGTGACAAGTCCGCCTTTTCCCACGGAATCCGACTGTCAATATCCATCTCGTATGAGACTTTGCGCCAGCCAACGCCATCACGAATCGCGAAAATCGGGAGAATCACCTGGTCTGCAGGTGCCTGGAATGACTCCCTCACCCGACACATGCGTTCCTCTTGCCCATATTCATCCGCTTGATCATCAAGGCCGATGCGAGAAAGAAGATCCCCCAATCCCTCGCCTTTGAAGCCCTTACGTATCTCATCCAGCAACTCCCCCCCCCGTTTCTGGAAACAATACACATAGCTCTCATCCAACGCCTTGACACCTGTTTTCTTAGCATAGGGCTGGCGCAGAATGCGCCCCACCAACTGGGTCAGAGCCGTCTTTGATCCTGGATTCGTCAGAATCGCCAGAACATAGGCAAACGCACAGTCCCAACCCTCCTGCAATGCTTGTTTGGTAATGATATAACGAATACGGCAGTCTCTGGACATCAATCCACCAATATCGTCTACCTCCTTGAGTTCATCTTTCTCACTGGTCTTAACCGCCACCTCTTCCGGCGCAACTCCCATCACCTTTATCAGATGCTCGCGTACGTCTTCAGCATGGATTAATCCCTTGTCTCGCTGCCCTTTGCCCGTACGTTCGACCTGGATTACACAGATCGGACGAATGTAGTTTCCAGTCTGTGCTTCGTAATCACGTGCTTCGACCCCGAGTGACTCTATCTTGTTGTGGCTGTCCAGCAAAGTATCTTTCCAATCTGGGCTGGCCTTGTTGATCACGTGCAGATCAAACTTAATCATCTCCTCGCGATTTAGTTCAATACCCGTGATGTCCACCAGATTGTTACTGCGTTCCACGGGCGTGGCCGACAGCTCTACAATCACGCTTGGATTGAAACCGTGCAGAGTCTCCTGGGCAGTCTCGCTGTAAGCCTTATGTCCCTCATCCAGAATCACAACCGGATTTAGGAGACGCAACGTATTGCCCAAAGACGTCTTGATTTGTTTGGCCCAGAATGCATTCTCTGTTTCAAAGGTATCGAGATTGGACACTCGCTCAAGCAATTCCACATTAGCCTCTACTGCGTCTTCAGCCGGAAAAAACTCACTGAATCCACCGCTATCCCGAAATACCCGAAGCACGGCCTTATTCTTTCGCGACGCAGACGGCAACATCAACATGAGCACTGCCAAATTCCCATGGACGTCCTGAGGTGTGAACCGCCCCCCCTTTTCCAGGATAATCGTTCGTCCGCCGCTGGCCATGTCCAAATGCTGCCTGTAGGCATGGTCCCGATCCCGTAGACTCTTGAGGGTCTGGTTATATATCTGAGTTGTAGGTACCACCCACAATACCAACCCAGTACGTTTCTTGAGATAAGCTGTATTGATCAGATCAATGGTCTTGACCGCCAAAAAGGTCTTGCCACCCCCTGTGGGTATCTTCAAGCAGAAACACGGAAAATAGCGTCCCGTGCCATCGCGTCGCGAACGATACGCAGAATACACGCCCTCCATCTTGGCCCATGCCTTGGCCGGAAAATCCAGGGCCATATCTGCGCCATGTTCAGCCACGATCGTATCACTTTTGCACTTCAGCTCATACAGGTGCTGGAGATATTGCTTCACACGATCCAGGGTTCGGACTTGATAGTCTTTGAGGTCCATATTTTCAGTCTCACTTGGCCAACTGGTAGATCTCGAATGGCAACTGGGCAAAATCAATGCGCAGGCTGTCCAAGTGTTCCTGATCCAGGTACTTGGTCGCAGCAAACACCAGCCGTCGCTTGCCTTCAAAAGGCCCCAAGGACTATGCCCGCTCCAAGGTCAGGGCCGTATTCTTGAGATAGTCCAGGTCGGGCTGATAAAACAGATACACTAGATGGTTCCGGCTCTCACCAATAAAGTGACGCTGCTCATCCAAGACACTCTCGCCAAACTCCTCACCAGTCGATGTATAAAACACATAACGAGCCAGTTCACAATAGGACGGCAAGGTATCACCACTGAGGATACTCTCCATCTCAATGGGCGGCCCCAACTCGAAATAGCTGAACGAACCGCCCAATCCCGATTTTAGGGCCTCATCCTTGGCCCTGGGTACGCCCTTGATGACTCGACGTACACGTTCGGATGTAATTTTATCCACGTAATCTTCACACTCAATGAGGAGGAAACGACGGTTCCCGTCATCCACCTTGTTTAGCGACAGTACAGCATGGGCCATTGTGCCAGAGCCAGCAAAAGAATCAAGGACGATTGAATCCGGTTTACCTTCCGTCACATATTGCAGAATTCGAGCTAGCACTTCATGGTCTTTAGGATTCTCAAATTGAGTGGCGTCCATCATTTGACGGAAGAACTTTGCTGTTACTTGAGACTGCTTATAAAGAACACTGGGCATTACCTGCAACCCAACCACCATCTCCGTATCAGGTGTCTCTTCGACAAAAATATCTTCGTCAGCCAACCCATCGGCCAGCGGACGCAAATGTGCCTTTCGAAAAGGTGGCTCAGTATGATTCTCACGGAAAATTACCAGACCTGTGTCAATTTGTTGTTGCATTGCCTCCGACGTGGCAAATCCCCAACCTCTTTCAGGCACTTTACATGGCTTACCTGTAACAGGATGAGGAACATCATAACGCGGACCTCCACCTCCAGGCCATGAAATGTCGCGGTCCCGCCATGGACCCCACTTATCAACGTGGCGATACCGGCTCAGGGCTTTGGCTGGGTGTTTCTTAGGCAATGATTTGAACCAACCCTGTAATGAATCCTCGATTCTTGTACAATCATCAGCATGGATACCCTTGAGTTCGCAGTATTTATCCCACAACTCTTTTGCTCCCGGTTTGGGTTCCCGCCAGACCGTCTTAAGTTGTTTTAGCAAGGATAACGATTTTGCATATACAAGCATGTATTCATGACCAACGCTGAATAACTTTGCATCGTTCTTTCGACCCTTCTCCCAAATTAACTGGGCAATGAAGTTCTCTTCAAAGAATATGTCGTCCATCACATTACGAAGATGGTGGACCTCATTATCGTCTATTGATATGAGAATAACGCCATCGTCGCACAATAGTTCTCGCAATAGCTTCAATCTTGGCATCATCATACAGAGCCATTTGTCATGGCGCGTCAGGTCTTCCCTGTCCACGACCTTACCGAGCCAGTCCTGCATCATGGGTGAATTGACATTGTCGTTGTAGACCCAATTCTCTTTACCGGTATTATAAGGGGGATCGATATAGATACACTTCACCTTGCCTGCGTACATGGGCAACAGGGCCTTGAGTGCCTTGAGATTATCACCGTGGATGATCAGGTTGTCGTGCAGGCTGACCTTGTCCGTTAAAGACTTGTCCTTACAAGGGATAAGCTGATGGTACTTGACCAGCAGGTGATGGTTCTGGACAAAGGATTTTCCCTTGAAGTTCAAGACAGCCATGAACCTAAGACTCCTTTCATCGGTGGTTAAAATAGTATAACTACCCCAGAGCCGTGCCAGAGTCAAGTGCCAATGCTAATCTCGTCAGGCAATCGCATCTAATTCCTTCGGCCTAGTTCAAAACAAGGTAACGTAGACCAAACAGGTTGAGCTCTAAGCTAGACGGTTTACAAACCAGGCCAAAAGAGTGGATATCCAACAGTCAACAAGGAATATCCATCGGATGAATGAGAAAAACGGAGCGAAGTGACTTCCTTCCTTGGACATTGGGTGTTCCGTGTTGGATATTGGGTGTTTAGTAAAGATACGACGCACCTTCAACCACAGAAAAAGCTGTTTGATCTGCGGATAAATGGCGTCACGTTTTAGATGCGATTGCCCTGCTAATCTCGGTTAATCCCACTCTCGCTGTGACCTGTCGCGTTTGATTTGTCCTCGCTGCTTTTTCTGGTCCAGGCGTTTTTGTTTGACGGACTTGGGGAGGCGTGTTTTGACCCGCTTTTTGGGTATGACCAGAGCTCCGTTGATTAATTCATGCAGACGCGCGAGGGCAGCTTGCCTGTTTTCAAGTTGGGTGCGATATTTTTGGGAAGACACTCGAATGACACCCTCACGACTGCATCGGGTGGCAAGTTTTATCCTGATTCTGCCTTTCTGAACCTCACTCAGGTCAGTACAGTGGGCCAGGTCAAAAAACACGGTCACCCTGGTATTGACCTTGTTTACATTTTGACCGCCCGGTCCGCTACTTCGGGATACGCCAAAAGTAATCAATTGTGGATCAAGGTTTACTCTCATAAACGTAAGGCTAACAATACCTTAGTGTCATGTCAATCGGTCTTAAGAAAGAACCGGTGAATCAGAAGGATAAAATCTTGCAGGCCTGTGCCAATTGACATATCATCCTGGCTTTGATAGAACTGGCTTGTTTTAGGAGGCAGCAATCTTGAAAACGGAATTTGCATTTAACGACCCCTCGCAGGACGCCACAGGCAGTGTGCTTCATGAGGAACATCTCAAGCGCGTGTCGCCATCCCGGTTGGCTCCCTTTGCAGGGTATCTCATGCCCCTGTGGTTCTCGTCCATCCAGGAAGAGCATCAGGCTGTACGCAATACCGCGGGACTTTTTGACTGTACCCATATGGGCGTGCTTAGCCTGCAAGGCCCAGATGCGCAGGGTTTTATCAATACCGTGAGCACCAACCAGGTGGGCAATATCGTCGATGGTCAGGCCCAATATGGCTATCTGCTGAATGCGGACGGCGCCGTGCTGGACGACATCATTGTATACAAACGCGCTGATACCGACTTTCTCATGGTGGTCAACGCAGGCAATGCAGCCAAGATCAAGACCTGGTTTAAAGGCCTGCTTGCAGATGACTATGTGATTGACCGGGCTGATCCGAATCGCTCAGTCCCCTTTAAACCCGTCATTGAAGATCTTTGCCCCACATCAGACAATGGCCTGGTCGACATTGCCCTGCAGGGTCCGTCATCCATGGCATTAGTGGCTCAGTTGTTTGACGGCGAAAAAGACACACTTGCAGCACTCAAACCCTTCAGGTTTATAGAAGGCTCACTCAATGGTCTGGCCTGCGTCATTTCTCGTACTGGGTATACCGGTTCAGCCATGGGATTTGAACTGCTTGTCAATCCCAAAGAAGCCAGAGCACTGTGGAGCCTGTTGCTGGACAAAGGCAACCCCATGGGCATACTACCCTGTGGACTGGGTGCCAGAGACAGCCTGCGAATCCAGGGGGGCCTGCCCCTGTACGGCCATGAGCTCGCAGGTCATTATAATATCACACCCTTTGAAGCCGGGTATGGCTGGGCTGTCAAGCTCGATAAAGAGGTCTTTATTGGCAAGACTGCCGTGATCAAAAATAAGGCACAGGCGACCCATCAAGTGATTCGTGTGGCCCTGCCAGGCGGCAAAGGTATCCGTCCGGTTCGCGAGCAAGATCCTGTCTTGGATGCCCAGGGTGCGTGTCGGGGTTGGATTCTCAGCAGTGCTGCTGCCCAAGATCAGCAAATCGCATTGGCCTACGTCAACAAGGCACTCTCGGAACAAGGGACACCCGTGAGCGTCTACTATCTGGCCAGAAGTCAGGGCCAGATCAAAAAAGGCCGCCTCAAATGCGCCACAGAACAAGAGTTTGTAAAACCTGATCTCGAAGGACAGATCGTTTCAAGATTCGAAAAATTCTAATGGAGACTCATCTGACATGATTGAAAAAGACCTACTCTATACCAAAGAACATGAATGGGTAAAAATCACCGGCAATACCGCGATCCTGGGCATCACACACCACGCCCAGGAAATGCTTGGAGATGTCACATTTGTCGAGTTGCCCGAAGTGGGCGCTGATCTGGCACCCCACGATCAGATCTCCGTGATAGAAAGCTCCAAAGCAGCCAGCGATGTGTACTGCCCTGTGAACGGCACTGTGACAGAAACCAACGACACCCTGGATGCCCAACCTGAGTTGATCAATGAAAGCTGCTACAAAGACGGCTGGATCTGCAAACTCGACATCAAGGATCCTTCAGAAGCCGACAGCCTGATGACCGCAGCCCAGTATGAGACATTCCTCAAAGAGGAAGAACAGTAGGTCAAAGTATGAAGTATGAAGTATGAAGTGTGAAGTGTGAAACCAACTGGTAGACAGTAAACAGTTCTCAGTTGGCAGTTACGAATAACGAATAACCAAAAACCAAAAACTAATAAAACCATTCTCCGCAGGAGACACAATGCCTTTCATTACGAATACGGCCCAGCAGCAGGCTGAAATGCTCAAAACGATCGGCCTGACCATGGACGATTTGTTTGCCGACATCCCTGATGAACTCAAGCATCCGTCATTTGATATACCCACAGGTCTGAGCGAACAACAGGTCAGAGATCATCTTGCTCAGATTGCGGACAAGAACTCGATCAACTTAACCTGCTTTTTGGGCGGCGGTTTTTACGACCACTTTATCCCGTCTGCCGTATACTCACTCCTGTCACGCAGTGAGTTTTACACGGCCTACACGCCCTACCAGCCTGAGTTGTCTCAGGGGACTCTGCAGGTCATCTACGAATACCAGTCAACCATCTGTCGCCTGACTGACATGCAGGTCTCCAATGCGTCTCTGTATGACGGAGGCACGGCTCTGTATGAGGCCATGATGATGGCATTGGCTGCCACACGCCGCAACAAGGTGATCATTGACGACAGTGTCAACCCCATCTATCGCAAGATGATTGACTCCTACACGAGCAACCTCAACATAGATCTCAAACAAACGACCCGCACCAATGGCCTCGTGGATCGTGATCAGATCAAAAAGCTGCTGGACAAGGACACGGGGGCGATCATTGTGCAGAATCCCAATTTCTTTGGGTGCATTGATGACTTTGCAGACATCGCAGACATGGCCCACGAGGTGGGCGCCCTGGTGATCAGTTCCTGCTATCCTATTTCGTTGGGCATCCTCAAGACACCGGGCGCCATGGGTGTCGACATTGTGACAGGCGAAGGCCAGAGCCTGGGCCTGCCCATGTCATTTGGCGGTCCGTATCTCGGCTTTTTGGCAACCACCAACAAACTGGTCAGGCGTATGCCAGGTCGCATCTGCGGCCAGACCCTGGACCGGGATGGCAACCGGGCGTTTGTGTTGACCCTGCAAGCCAGAGAACAGCATATTCGCCGGGCTGCAGCCACGTCCAACATCTGTACAAACCAGGCCCTCTGTGCCCTGGCTGCCCAGGTGTACATGTCATTGATGGGCAAACAAGGCCTTCAGGAAACAGCACAACTCTGTGCAGACAAAGCCAGTTATGCCTATAAGCGTCTGACAGCTATCCCCGGTGTCAAACCTCATTTTAAGGCCAAGTGGTTCTTTAATGAATTTGTCCTGGACCTGCCCCTTGACGCGGCCGAGGTGATCGCCCGCCTGATTGACAATGGATTTGCCGCAGGATTCCCACTGAGTCGCTACTACAGCGGCATGGAAAACTCAATCCTCATCAGTGTCACAGAAAAACGAACCAAACAAGAAATAGGCATGCTCGCCGAAGCGTTGGAGTCCGTGTTATGAAACTCGTATTCGAGAAAAGTGTGCCCGATCGTCGTGCCATACGCACCAGTCCCAGCGACGTCCCCACCTCTGTCAATATCAATGAAAAGCTGCTGCGCAGCACGGCCGCTGAGCTGCCTGAATTGAGCGAGTTGGACGTGGTACGTCACTTTACAGAGCTGTCCAGACGCAACTTCGGCGTGGACACCAACTTCTACCCCCTGGGCTCCTGTACCATGAAATACAACCCCAAGGTGGCAGAACGTATTGCTTCGTATCCAGGCTTTGCCCATCTGCACCCCCTGCTGCCCCAACTCCGTATGGGTGGTATGCTCACACAGGGTGCCCTACATGTGATCTATGACATGGACAAATTGCTCCAGGAGATCGCAGGTATGGCCGGCTTTACCATGCAGCCCATGGCTGGCGCGCACGGTGAACTCACCGGCATGATGATCATAGCCGCGTATCACCGTGATAAGGGCAATAAGAAATCTCTGATCCTTGCCCCTGACAGCGCCCATGGCACCAACCCTGCCAGTGCGGCCATTGCCGGATACAAGGTGGTGAGTATTCCCACAAACGACCAGGGCGTCATGGACCTGGATCAGTTCAAGGCCAAACTCACGGACGAGGTGGCAGGCGTCATGCTAACCAGCCCCAATACACTGGGCCTCTTTAACCCACACATCAAAGAGATCTGCGATCTCATCCATGATGTGGATGGATTGGCCTATTACGATGGCGCCAACCTCAACGCCATTGTGGGCAAGGCGCGTCCCGGTGACTTTGGTTTTGATATCATGCACATCAACCTCCACAAGACCTTTGCCACGCCCCACGGCGGCGGCGGACCAGGATCTGGACCCGTGGGCGTGTGCGAGAAACTCGTGCCCTTCTTGCCGGTATCTGTGGTGGTCAAACGGGATGATGGCACCTTTGCCCTGGAATACAACCGTCCCAAATCCATTGGTTACATTGCCCCCTTCTACGGCAACTTTGGTATCATTCTAAGGGCCTATGTATACACACTCATGCTCGGAAGAGAAGGCCTCCAACGCGTGGCTGAAAATGCCGTACTGAATGCCAATTACATCAAAGAAAGACTCAAAGCCCATTACACGATCGCTTTTGACACCGTCTGCAAACACGAATGCGTATTCAGCCCGACCAAGGCCATGCTGGACAATGATGTCCATGCGCTGGATATTGCCAAGGCCCTGATCGATCGGGGTTTCCACCCTCCCACTGTGTACTTCCCCACCACGGTGAAGGAGGCGATCATGATTGAGCCCACAGAAACCGAAAGCAAGGAAACCCTGGATGAATTCTGCGATGCCATGATCCACATCGCAAAGTTGGCCAGCACGGCCCCTGAGCAGCTCAAGGCATCGCCCATACACACACCTGTCAATCGGCCTGACGAAACCATGGCAGCTAGAAAGCTCAATATCGCCTGTCTACCCGAATAAGCGAGGAATGCCAACACAGATCTGTTAGCAAGTGGTTGGAAGATGTGAAAAAAAAGTAAGCCCTAAGAAAACTCAGGGCTTACTTGTATAGGCAGCGTATTCATCCTTGACCACGATCAGGAAGGTTTATGTTTGCTTGGCCATGAGTTCTTTTCATACTTTCCATATTCCTTCTCGCTATTGTCGGCAGGATCCTTCTTGAGTGCAGACTTCACCTTGCCCACGTGACCATCCACAAAAACAATATTACTGAAGCCATCGTTAAGATTGCCATCCTTTGAAGACGTGGCCTGATGGAAAGTACCGAACCAGTCTCGACCATCACCGCACAGGGCATTGTCATTAAGTACCCAATTACATCCTGGCCTCAACCACATGTTTTCTTCCGCAAAGAAAAAGACTTCTGCATGCGGACGTGTAATCTTACCCTGGGTTTTAAAATTCCCCGCCCCCAGGAAACCATTCATACTGTAACTATACATGGGGTCAATCGGAATAGAGGGATCATGAGACGGATGCTGATCCGCATAGGAATTGGCCAGCACCGCAAAGGTGGGACACAGATTGACCTTCACTTCCGGCATATACCTCCAAAGTGGGCCGTCGGGCAGGAAGCGAGAATCATGCCATCGACAAGCCCGCTGATACCCCGGAACGGGATGTTCATTCTCAACCAGACTGTTCCAAGCGGAGGGATACAACGCATCGTTGTCAGCCAGATACAAGTTTTGAACCACACCATATTGCCGCAGGTTTGCCCGGCAAGATACTTCCTGGGCCTGCGCTTTGACCCGACTTAATGCCGGCATTAAAATGCCCATTAACACGGCGATAATGGCAATAACCACCAACAACTCAATCAGTGTAAAAGCTTTCCTACCACTCATGGACTCTTCTCCTTTTTTCACCAAATCTGCCAAAACTATGACTTGCGGGCACCTCTAAGAATTGGAGTGATCTAAACCCCAAGACCGTAGACACTGGAACTCAGAATAGCTTGACTCGGAAAACACTTCACTACTTACTGTGACTTCGCTCGAACACCCACGGACACAAAGCCCAACAAGTATACTTCAGTCTACTACAAAAAGCATCCACACCCAACACTTTCTTGATATTAAATTCAAAATACAAAAAATACCCTCAAAATCAAGGCTATAAAGGGATCACGTGGACCGAGGCTCTAACCCCTAATGTGTTGCCTCGCCAATGGTCATTTCCGTAACATCCACAATGGATTGCCCGACAATGCGAACCTCCAGAACCTCGGGCCGAAGACGCAGACCGTGACACGTGTGGCACGCCTTTTCACTCATAAAGGCGGCGTAATATTTTTTCTGGTGCTCAGACTGGGTCTGGCGATAGCGTCGCATCAGGGTGGGTACCAGCCCCTCCCAGGTCATGCGAATGTTGCCCTGGATCTTCTCCGAATCCCAATGCACATTGAGTTCTTTCCCCTTGGAGCCGAACATGATGACCTCTTTGTGAGACTTGGGTAGCTTTCTCCAGGGCATGTCAAAATCAAAACCCCATTGATCCTTCATGGCCTTCAGCTGCCTCGCACCCCATGACCGCCCCAGTTTCCCCTGGCGGTTGAAGTAGTTTTTCCACGGAATCACGGCACCCTGACGAATCGTGTCATAATGGGGTTTGTCCATCTGCCCAATAAACTGACGCGCATACGAAGACAGCGACTCCACATACCGGCGCTGCCCCTCGGCAAAGATCGTGTCAAATGCCAGAGACGATTTGCCCGACCCCGACACACCGGTAAACACAATAAACCGCTTCTTTGGTAGCGAAATGTCTATATCTTTGAGATTATGTTCCCTGGCCCCGCGCACCACAATCTGGTCCATCTCCAGCTCAGGACGCAACGCAAAGGGTCTTGTTTTCTTCTTTTTGCTCATGCGCCGGATTATAGCGAAAAATGGGTATCTTGAACAGGGAGGCGGGTGCAAAAAGAGAAACTTGAAACCTGAAAGCTGAAACTTGAAGGGGCGAGGCCATACTCGAAACGCCCCCTCAGGTTTCAAGTTTCATCCCTCATTCCTTAGTGCATTTATTTCACCACCAAGGCTAAAAGACATAAGGGATTGCGCAGGCCTGCTGTAGGCCAAGGATATCTAACAACGAACAACAATACCTTAACCGCTAATTGACGCTAATCTCCACGAATAGACCAACGTGGAGCCAGCGGCTCGCTCGCTGGTAGAACAAACCCGCGCAGCGGTCAACAAACCAGCAACCCTCGGCCCGTGCAAGCTTCTTTCACCGGGCAACAACTAACAAATAACAACTGTTTTCACCATGAAGGGCTTGAAGACACATGAAGAAAAGAAAACAAGAAGATAAGGCCGTTGAAAGGATTGGTCTCTCGCAAAGGCACAACGAACGCAAAGATAAAAACATGAACGCGCGCCCGCTCATACGATTCGCTCAAAGCGCAAAGCCGCCAAGAAACATAAGGCTGAAGGAAAAAGCTATTGAAGGATCTTGGCTGCCCGTTGGCTGAAGACGCCAACAACTAACAACCAAAATCTATTTTTAACATGAAAACCATTCGCTCCGACTCTGCCATTTCACACTTCACAATTCAGCGTAGTATCACAGCTCTGCCCATAAAGCGAGATGTCATTGCGAACAAAGTGCGGCAATCCTCTATCGTTTAATGACCGTTCCTGAAAGTAGTCAGGCAAAGGTACCTGCATTTCAACACAATGGATAACATTTTTTGCTGAATACTATTTCCAGGGCTGATGCCATTTTGTTCTATTACATATAGATTTCAATACATCCCCCGTCTATCTGAAAGCTCTTTCAATCTGACAAGACGAGGGTCATTAGCCAATGTGGGATCTGCATTCCCAATATCATCGAGACACTGCTTGAATGTTTTGGGTAACCACTGTGTATCCTCAGAAATCACCTCCTTCAGAAACGTCAATGCCTCTCCTGGAAACTGTTGGCAAAGATCGGCTTCTTTTAGCAATCGAATAATATTGTTGGGCTGTTCAACTGGTTGCAGCCAGTGTTTCAATTCTACTACTGCCTCAGGAAATGCCTCTTGTGCAGCCACACAAAGACGAGCAAAACAGGTCGATATCGCAGGTGTCATAACGTTACGATGTTGAGGCCAAATTGACTTGAGATAGGGCAAAATGCGATTCCGCCAGTATTGACCACGCTGGTCAGTAGCACCTTCAATGGCACGAATTATTGCCTGTAAAGTATATTGAAGCCCCACTTCTGGCATAAACTGCGTCGCATCCCTTAACTCTTTTTTGTTAAATGTGTCGCCTTGATCTAGAGCCACAAAAGTCAGAAAATCTGCATACTGCCTAAAATGCCTTCCAAGTTTTTGAGAGAATCTTGCGGTCTCTAAGAATGGCGTTTTGATGATTTTCAACAAGGGGGGATAGATACGAGGCGATCTCAAGAATCCCTTCCAAGCCCCTTTTGCTTCAGCTTCAGACTGTCCCCAGTCAAACAATGGTGCCAAATTCAATATCGTCCAGCCTTCATCAACACGAAGTAGCGTAATTACATGAGAGCACAACAATGTACGTCCATATTTGAACTTGTCAACTCGTGTATCGCACAACTTTGTAAACAAATCGTTGATATCATCTTTAAGGCCATCTGAATCCTTCAATCCCTGACGATACCACCAATCCAACAACGCTTCTGTTACATATCCAATTGGGTGGTTGATCGCCCGAGACACAAGATCTGTTTCTGATTCATTATCCTCGTATTCAAGCCCAAGGAGTCTACGAATAAGAGCAAAAAACAAATCTTCCTGCCCCTCAAAGGTCTTCGATTGTAAACGAAGCCACCAAGATAGACTCTGCAAGAGTCCTTGAACCACATGATCCGGGGCTCTATCAATCACCTTCGCCATATAACGCCATGACCGTCTGAGTAGCCGTTCTTCAGACCAAGCTTGAAGTGCTTCACACCATCGGTTAATGGGCCACTTGTCTTGTTGTACCAACTCAAACAATGCACAAGCAGTGGTGGAAAACTGATCACTGCAACGTTGCCTCCAGTCATCTTCCTCCCAGTGATCTGTGCCAGGATTTTGATTCAGCCATTCCACCAAATCGTGACGCCGGCGAGGTGTAGGCTTGAAATCACGCCAATCACCGTCTACTCCCATCCACACTGGAAACTCATCACTTTCCACCAGTCGCCATTTAGGATACTTCAGCCCTAGATCAGATAGTCTGGCTTGTGCAGCCTGCCCCAATCCTATTTCGGAAGCATGCAGCTTTTTTAAGCGAATCCATATTGCACTATCAACGATGCGATTCCATTCATCGGTATCAATAGTATCTTTATACATCTCACGAGGTGGCCCCTGCAAAATAGCCTGTTCAATCTCAGCCAGCGATTTAGTGTCCATTTTCGGAGATATCGTAACCAACAGACGAATCATCTCAAGTTTGGTCTCTACTGACCAAAACCACCAATGGTCCTCACTCAAAAGCCACTCCATTGCCTCAACAGGCAAGACGACCTCGCTATTCGCTGCGGCAAAAAAAGCCAGCCGCTTGAACAGGGGATATGGCATATGCCACCAGCTTTTTGCGACAAGTGCTGCTTGGGAAGGATCTACCTGTGCCTTGGCCAACCACGCATCTCGAGCCAGTTCAATAAGGACTGTCCAATCATAGTAGTCATTATTCTGAGAATGCTCGCTAATCGAAGGCTGAAAGACATAAGATTGATCACTCTTGTCTTCTGCTCCACCTAATTCTCTCATCAGATCCAGGGCATCTCTTAGAAGAAAGGTAAAATCCCACAACAAATCTGGTAAAACATCCTGCCAGTTGGGCTTACCCTTTAAATCATGCAATTGCGAATGAGTATCCTCACAAGACAAAACAATCTCCCAGTCCACAAGATCTTTAATGCATTCCGGCTTCTTAGAATCGTCGGTCTCCATTAGCAAATGAAGGGGCTTAGACAAAACAACTCTCGGAGATAATAAATCTCGAAGACTCAATCGTAGAGTTGGTGTTAGCCCATACAGCTTAAACTCACGTATCCAATCACTCAGACCGAGACCATGCCTATGGTTTGTCACACGCCCAGACAAGAATAATCGCCACAGGGTATGCATAAATGGACTTGGAATCGCGTTGGGAGCATCCTCCAAAATACATTTAAGCTCATCTTCTTTGCTTTCGTACTCCAGTCGTCCAAGTTCTTCAATTTGGAGCCGAATAAGAAGTGCCAACCGTTCGTGTAGGCAGCCTCCTTGTTTGGCCAGCCAAAGCACCAATCTGGAATCATTGAGGTGTCTTGTGAGCCAGCGTCCCAACTGAGACATTGTCTCATCCCAATAGCTTACTTGCTCCCCCGTGTTTGCTAGACACATCCTAAGCGAATGCGTATATGGGGCTGGCCTTTCCAAAACACTGAAGGGGACTACTTTCTTTTTATCGTTTTCGCCTCTTGGAATCACCCCGAAGCGAGAAAGATCATCATATCCAAATTGGGCTTCAGTTAATGGTCCAAGCCATTCAAATGGAGGTACAGGATTTAGATTGGCAAAATGCTTTGCTGCCAATCCGTCAGTCAACGCCCACAATACGCGGCCAACGGCAAAGTCATGTCGCGATTCAGTCAAAGGTGGCGTTATTGCATGCTGCGCAATAATCATCTGCTTACCACGTGCGCCGTCTCGGTACGTATCAGCCCAAACACTCAATGTCCTATGCAGGTAGGCATGGAAGTTATGTTCACGATAAAGTATCGGGGTGACATTCTTGTTTTGCCACTCTGCAAAGCAATCTTCTTTTTTTCCTTTAGAATAGCTGCCAAAGACAAACATCTCTATAGGCGTCTCACCTCGCAAGCGATCAGCAGCAAGTGCATCTGTCATATAACGCAAGACAGGATCGTTAATACTGTATCCAACAAAGCAAACAGTATAATTTCTGAATAATTCGCTAACAAAGCGTGCTGCCCATCGTTCCGTAAGATAGGCCAAGCCAAAATCACCACTGGAGACTACAAGACGCTTGAGTTCGCTATCGGTCAGTATTGATGGCAATAAACCATGCAGATAAACCAGCCCATCCCAACGATTTTTCGGAACAGGTAACAAAGGTGCTTTGAACGACTCAACTTCATGATCCTGAGTATGCAAGGCTTCCTCAAAGAGGCGATCGAAATTAGTAGTAACAAGACGTAGGCATCCATCACGATTACGTGCCAAGGTCAACAAAGCCTGATGAGTAACAATGGAGGCGCCTTTTTTAGGAGTTAATATCTCAGCCATTTGCCTGCGAACAATTTCAAGTCCTCCATTGATTTGGGCCTCAAGCAGACCAATTGCTCTGTCAAACTGGCCTGCTTTGATTACGGTCTTCTGACCTTTATTGGGCGAAACATTAAACTCCTCGTATAATTCTTTAACTAATCTGGAGAAACCCGGAAGTCCTGCTGGATAAGAAATACCTGCGCCGCAGAAAAATACCACGCGTCCTTCCTCGTGCGCCTGCAAAAGCCGCTCAGGGATATCTGGCCCATTAGTTACAAAAGCAGGCATTAATCATCCTCCACAAATCTGCCCCTCTGGTTTCCTCTAAAGTCATTTTCAATAAGATTGTCACCTTGAATTCATTCCACCTGTTGGAGTCGTCGTAAGTAGTTTCCAAATACACACAGTTGATAAATATCTCTAAATATGCAATCTCAAGTTGAAACCCAATTCTACCTCATCCCCACAAACCCGCAAGAATAATAGTGACAAGAAACCAACCCAAGAATGAAGGATAACATATGAAGGCTGAAGAGGGGTACGCCATGGCCATTGGCTTTCTCACCTCACACTTCACACCTCACACCTCAGCGAAGCGTCTTCCACGCAAGTGGGCAAGCAGGACTGGACGAAAAAGCCGCCTCGACTTCGTGAGACCGGACCAGCGCAGCACACGTAAGGTCCTGCAAGGACCGCCCCGCCGTTCAGGCGGGTTCAGTGTGGGACGGACGTTCGCATGGCCAGGACTATTCGAATCCTGCGGATTTTTTTCCGGGTAGAGCCCTCGGTTTCCCGAGAGCTCCCCCACAGACCCGGACGA
>CAZBTJ010000108.1:0-19331 GCA_964494325.1 uncultured Pirellulales bacterium | reverse complement strand
ATCAAGTACTGCTGGATAAAGGGATGGCTAAAACGTTTTAAGGGAAAACTTAGACTCGGAGAAGCACAAGGGTGACCCATAAGAACTAAATTCCTGGATTTCAATAACCATCGAATGTCACTGTGTGTTTAGTTCTTAAGGGTGACCCTGGATATGCGGTATATCTGCACCGTGGTTACAGGGGGCCTGGGTCATCTTGTCCCACTGATCTTCTACTTGTGGCCGAGCAGGACATCGGTTATGCTGTGAGCTCTGAAACTGAATCTTTTCACCCCCTTAATGGGAGGACGTGACGCATGATATCGCCATTAATCATTCTGGCCATTGGTGTGGCCACGGTCCTCTTTCTGATTATTGTATTCCGCATCAATGCCTTTTTGGCCATGATCACTGCGGCCATTGTCGTGAGTTTCCTGGCACCGGGGCCGTTTGCCGAGAAGATTGCACGCGTGGCCGAGGCCTTTGGTTCGACCTGCGGCAAGATTGGTATTGTAATTGCCTTGGCCGCCATTATAGGGCGGTGCTTGATCGATAGCGGTGCTGCGGATCGTATTGTGAGGTTGTTTGTGAGTGCCCTGGGAGAAAAGCGTTGTGCCACGTCTCTCATGACTAGTGGCTTCGTGCTTTCGGTTCCCGTGTTCTTTGATACGGTTTTCTATCTGCTCCTGCCCCTGGCTCGCTCCATGCACCGCCGCACTGGAAAATCCTATATCCTGCTCATCCTGGCCATGGGGGCTGGGGCCTCGATTACCCACTCACTGGTCCCGCCCACGCCAGGCCCCCTGCTGATCGCCGAACTTCTAAACATAGATCTGGGCATTATGATTGGTGTGGGGTCGCTGATGGCGGTCTGCACTGCGGTGGTCATGTTGGCTTTTATCAAAAAATGGTCGAGCTGCTTTGACATTCCCATGCGACCCCTGGAAGGCACACAACCTGAAGCCGAGCCTTTGACTGACGATCAATTGCCCAGCCTGCTGGCGTCGGCTTTGCCGATTCTCCTGCCAATCCTCTTGATCTCTGCCCACACGGTGGTTTCGACCTGGGCCAGTCAGGTGCCAGAGAATGTTTCTATTCAAAATCTGAGCCATGTCACGGCTGTGGTGGGCAATGCCAATTTTGCCATGCTCGTGGCTGCGGCTGCGGCACTGGTCGTGCTCTGGCGGCAAAGACGACCCGGGCGACAGCAGATGGCGTCCATGGTGGAGAGTTCACTGATGAGTGGGGGGGTGATCATCCTCATTACGTCTGCAGGCGGGGCATTCGGTGCCATGCTCAAGACGGCCGAGATCGGGCCTGCAATCCAGTCGCTATTTACCACAGAGGCTGGCCAGGCACTGGGTGGAATAAAGCTTCTGTTGATGGCGTATGGCATCGCGTTTCTAATCAAATTTGCCCAGGGCTCCAGTACCGTGGCTATGATCACCAGTGCCAGTATGCTGGCACCTTTGATTGGGTCTCCGGAGAGCCTGGGGTATCATCCTGTGTACATTGCCACGGCCATCGGTTTTGGTGCCCAATGCGGCAACTGGATGAACGACAGCGGTTTTTGGATCTTCGCCAAGATGAGTGGTCTGACTGAAGTCGAGACACTCAAGACCTGGACCGTGACAGTGAGTACCCTGGCCTTTGTCGGGCTTGGCTTTACCCTGATTTTTGCGAATCTACTACCGCTTGTCTAGGGTGGCTTTCAGGGTCAGGTCTTCTCGCAACGACAACCAGTTCTACGGGTTGGGCCGGATGCTACGCTGAAGTGTGAAGGGGGAGGTTTGAAGTTTGAAATGTTAAAGCAGTTTTTGGTTTTTGGTTTTTTGCGGCTTGAGCGAATCCTATGAGTGGGCGCGTGACCATGATTTGTTTTGAGTTATCCGAGGTCACTACTATGCCACTGAGAGGGAGATGACTTCTGTATCCAGGCGAGTGCCGAGTTTGTCGGTCTCTTGTTCCAGGTCATAGTGACTTTGCAGGTTCATCCAAAATTGAGCTGGTATGTTGAAATAGCGGCCCAGTCTCAGGGCGGTATTCGCTGTAATCGCACGTTTACCGTGGACAATTTCATTATAATAACGCCTAACGGTAATAGCGTCAAGCGGTATTAGTGGTTTGGAAAGAAACCTTCATTCGAGCCAACTGTCGAAGATTCTCTCTGCCCCCTTTTCCTCTTGAAAGGCAGGATGTCATGTCACATAAACAGGGCGGGCGAGACTTTGAATGTTCTGGCCAGGAGTTTTACCTGGGCCACGGTGAGCTGTCGTTTGCCGGAGAGGATTTTGTGGCCCATGGTTCGTTCGCCCAGGAGTCTGCCTAGGTCGGATTGTGTCATGCCGTGGTCCTGTATGAATGATTCTATGATCTGGGGAACAGTGAAGTTTGCGCTGACCGACCAGTGTGTGTGTTCATAGTCTTGGATGAGCCCTGTCAGCACAGTCAGGTAATCATCTTGATCTGGTGTCATGTGAGGCATCACAGCCAGGTCTGTCGCTACAGACACGGCCTTGGTGTGCTCCTTATCCGTGCGAATAGGCCGCAGAGGGAAATTTTCTACCAGGGCATACCAATCTGCTGCCCAGCTGGTTTTATGTTTTAATGCAGTTGTCATATCATCGCCTCTTGTTCCATTCGTTATACTCAGCGTGCGTCATGATACGATTTATGATCACCAGGCCATTTTGTATAGCCACGATAGCGACCAAGCGGTACTTGTTGCCACTGATATTAAAGATATAAAAATCGCCCGGATTATCCACTGTCGGAAAAGTTGCTTTGACGTCTGCGGAGTTCTCCCACACTGCGTTCTCTGTTTTTAATGCCCACATTTCTAAGGATTTTCTTGCCTGGCTGTGTTTTCTGGAAAACTGAGCAATTTTATCCTTTCCGATGAGCTTCATAATGATAAGTATAACGATTGTTGCTTATTTGTCAACAAGTAATGGGTGGCGATTGTAGTTTTGTTAATACGTCCCCCGGGGAGTGGGATCTATGCTCACTTGGTTGGGACGGCGAATCTCTGGGGTCTCTGCGGCTCTGTGTGAGAATAACCTTTTCTCAGCCTCCCGCGGCCTGGCCGTCTTTTCGGGATTCTGAGGCGCCGGTGTATACCCCTGTATTGGGGGCAATTCTGATGGTTTGGTCGCTACCGAAGCCACCTATGTGGGTTTGGATGACGGTGGCCCCACGCACAGGTTAGACGCCTATGCGTCTCCCCCGAGATACACTTCCGGATTGCCATCCTGGGTCAGTCGGCTGAGCAGATTGAGGAAGTCAGTTCTGTTGAAGTTGGTGGGTGTCTTGAACTGATAATGCAAGGAAATCCGATTGTCCATAATGGAGGTGCTTTGTGTACGAAGGTTTTGAAGTTGCTCGTTTAAGAGTGTATCCAGGCCCTGTTGGCATTCTGTGTAGGTGGGGTGGTTCAGGGAGATCATGAGGGTGTTGAGGTGTTTGAGTGAAAAGCGGTTTTCAATGAGCCTTTGAACACTCAACGCGGCAAATGCGAGAACATACAGGATGATCACAATGGGATAGGTACCTGTGGCAATGCCAATGGCGCCGGCAATGAGCAGCAACAGAAAACCGATTTCAGCGGGGTCTTTGACGGGTGTTCGGAATCTGACAAAAGACAGGGTGCCCAGCAGCCCGAGGGATAAAGGAATCGAGCTTTGTATCCCCAGAAATAGGGCAGTGACTGCTGGGCCACCCAGTAAAAACGTGCGGTTTACGCCTGCACCCATGGTTTTGGACCCGTAAAAGAGGTGGTACATGAGGTAAACCGCTACAGAGGCAAGTAAGGACGCACAGAGTGCGATGATGGTTTGGGTAAGACCTAAGTTTTTAGGCTAGGGGCATTGGCAAACATACGGTCCGGACCACCTGGCCCACGTCTTCTGTTGTCGGATTGTTTTTGGATTGGCTTTGCTTGTGAAGGATCGGAACTAATGCTTTGCTCAAATTGGGCCGACGTGAAAAATTTGGTGGGATCTTTCTGTACATAGGGATTGATTAATGTGGCGATATCTTCTATGCGTGTTTCAAGTGGGCCAGATTTGAAACAACCCTCCAGCATGTTTTTGAGATAGCGATGGTACCGGACTACATAGGGCGGGTGCCCCATGAGGCGCCCTATCAGAGGCCGTTCGCTGAGGGCTGTGGTGGTGGGTTTGTCGATATAAAAATCGGCAATGTTGTTTTGTGTGACACCCCTGTCGAACCCACCAAAGACCATGTTCAAGTCCCAGGGGATGAGAGTGAACTTACCCTCATTAAGATAAAGGTAGTAGTTGTGGCCCATGCCAATATAGTTGTCCAGATGCACTATCATGACAGAAACAGCCAGATATCGGAGTACGGTATCCACCTCCAGAATTTTTTCAATTTCAGTAGGGAAAGTTTTATCCGGGCAATGATTGATTACCTCAAGCAGCTTGAATAGGGCCGTATGGTTTTGGTAGTCTTCATTGGTCTTGAGCTGGTCTGTTTCTTTACTCTGGCTTAAATGGCAACGGCACCTCTGACGACTGGATATGCAGGTCGTGCTGCGGGAAGGCGATTTCGATATCGGCGTTACGGAAGGCCTGATCTATGGCCATATTGGTTCTGTGCCACAGTGGCAGGTACGTGTCAATGCCATTGAAGTAGACACGCAATTCGAAGTCCAGACAACTGTCTCCAAAACCTTTAAATACGACGACCGGGGCGGGATCAGTGAGTACCTCGGCGTCTGACCGGGCGATGTCATACAGATTGTTTTTATGGGCTCATCCAGTGTGACCAGGGCTTGCTTGAGTGTGTTGGAAACCTCTGGAATCTGCGTGCGACGATCCGCTCTGCGTTTGGGCTCACGTTCGAAGTCATCTGCTTTTGTTTTGGCCTGCTCCACGGCCAGAGTCGCTTCTGTAAAGGCTTGCTGAACCTGATCTTCGGTGGCTTGGGCAGGGGGTAATTCTGGCAGGCCGGTTTTGCCTTGCGTTTGTGCTGCTTTGAGCGTTTCCAGTTTTCCCGGTACTGCCTCTCTGTTTTGATCAAAGCTTTGCCGTTGGCCTTGGGCTTCTTTGGTTTGTGTCAGCTGGATCAGGCTCTGGTCATAAAGCTCCTGAAGTTTGGTTTTGGCTGGGGCATCCAGGTCCGGCCACTCTCCTGCCTGTGTCTTGAGGTCTTGTATCGATTCAGTGGCTAAAGGTGTTTCAGTCAGAGGGATGTCTTGAGTGCTTTGATACAGTAGGTTTGGGTACAGTATTCTGCGCAAGCAGGGAGGCTGGCATCTGCCATAAGCTTGCAATCAAGATCGTCCAGAAGATCAGAGAGCGTTGTCTATATCCCGAAAAACCGACTCTCATTTTGCACATACATGACACTCCATTATAGCCCATGATTTTGATCCTTTATCAATGGTTGAAACAGTATCATGAACCCTGTGGCTTGACAAGAGCTATGTGTAGTCATTCTTGAGGTAATGGATTTGATATTACATTGACTTTCTTAGATTTCAGAATAGACTACCTGATTGTTTGTTTTGTATTGGCAATGATTGTTCAGGCGCAGGGAGTCGACATGGATATTTGGCAATCGAAAACTATAGAGTTCTCTACATTGTATGCTGGCTCCGAAACCGCACCATTGCCGATTCGCATTGTGTCTGAGTCGTCTCAAACCGTGTTGCCTGACATATCGGATTCTCACAAGGAGTAAGTCTTATGTTGTTTAAATCTATTGCCAAGCACTGTATTGTCCCCTTGGTAGGTCTGATCGGACTGATCGTGATTCGCAGTCTGCTGCCCCTGGCCCCCTGGGCAGAGACCCACAAAGAGATACTCAAAACCGGGTTTGGCCTGGCCCTGATCGTGCTGGTGTCCTGGTTGGTCATTAAATCCACCCATGTACTCAGAGACGTTGTTGCAGGTCAATTTGACATCACAGCCAAGGATAATCTCAAGGCTCGAAAAGTGCACACGCAATTGGATGTGATGTGCCACATAGCCGTGATTGTGGTGTTGATTGTGGCCTTTGGCACGGCCCTTATGATGTTTGAAAAGGGCCAGCAGATCGGCAAGACTGTGCTGGCTTCAGCAGGGATCATTGGGATTGTGGTGGGTATGGCAGCGCAGAAAACCATTGGCAACATGATTGCCGGACTCCAGATTGCGTTTACACAACCCATCCGTCTGGATGATGTCGTGATTGTTGAGAATGAGTGGGGTCGGATTGAGGATATCACCCTGACCTATGTGGTGGTCAGGATCTGGGATCAGAGGCGTTTGATTGTCCCGGTGACGTATTTTATTGAAAAACCATTTCAGAACTGGACACGCACCACAGCTGAAATACTCGGTACCGTGTTTCTCTACACGGATTATACCGTACCGGTTGATGCCGTACGACAGGCCCTCCAGGGCATCGTGGACAACGCACCCAAATGGGACAAACGCTTGTGTTTGCTCCAGGTGACCAATGCCACGGAAAAGACCCTGGAACTCAGGGCCCTGGTCAGTGCGGCCGATGCGTCGGACGCCTGGGACCTGCGATGCCAGGTTCGCGAGAAACTCCTGGCGTACATTCAGGAAGCACATCCGGAGGCCTTGCCAAAGACGCGTGCTGAGTTGGAACGTTTGCCGGAGAAAGAGGGAGAACTGTCCTGATGTTGCACAAAACAGGTTTAATGGTGTCTGCTGGTATTGCCATCGGCAAGGCCGTCATTCTGGATTCAGAGGCGTATGAGATTCCTAGGCGGACCCTCTCTCCGGGGCTCTGTGAATCAGAGGTTCAGCGTGCAAAAAACGCGTTTGAAGAGGCCGCGCTTGAACTCCATCGGCTGGAGTCAGACTCTGAAGAATTGGACTCTCGCGAGATTCATGACCTTTTCTCGGTGCATCGTCACTTTCTTCAGGATGAGAGTCTACGCGACCGGGTTACCCAGCGGATCCGGAAGGACTGTGTGACTGCGGAATATGCCGCTTCGTCTGTGCTGCAGGAGGTTCGGAGTCACTTTGCCAATGTCTCGGATCGGTACATGAGCGAGCGGGCTTCGGATATTAGCGACATTGAGAAACGTCTGCTGCATCATCTTATAGATCTCAAGAAAACGACACTGGAACATCTCACTGAAGAGGTGGTGGTGGTGTCCAGAGAACTGCATCCCACCCAGACGGCAGCATTTGACAAGCGGTTTGTAAAGGGGATTGTTTGTGACACTGGCGGGGCCACCAGTCATGCGTCTATTGTGGCCAGGGCCATGGGCATCCCTGCGGTCATGGCCCTTGGCAATCTCACAGAAACCGTGCGTCGCGGTGATATGCTGATTGTGGACGGCAACAGCGGTACTGTGATTGTAAATCCGAGCGACGAGACCATGGTGGAGTTCCGAGAGGCTCAAGAAATGCTGGCTGCCATCCAGGTTTCGTTTTCGGTCTTGAAAGAGCAGCTTGCTGTGACTCGTGATGGGGTGAACATCTCGCTCAATGCCAATATAGAATTCCCTGGTGAAGTCGAGGCGGTCATGGACGCTGGTGCCGAGGGTGTGGGTTTGTTCAGAACGGAATTCCTCTTCCTCCAAAGCGGTATAGAACCCACAGAGTCGGATCACTATGAGGCCTATATTGAGGTTGTCAAGACCCTGAATGGACGCCCTGTGACCATTCGCACCATGGATTTGGGGGCGGATAAGTTCACGCAGGATCACCGTTTTACGCCAGAAACAAACCCCTTTCTGGGACTACGTTCCATTCGCTTCAGTCTCAAGCACCGGGATATGTTTGTGGCCCAGTTGCGGGCCATATTAAGAGCGTCTGCCCTGGGACCGGTCAAAATGATGTTTCCTTTGATCTCCAGCGTCCGCGAAATTGAGCTGGCCAAGGAGATTCTGGCTTCAGTCAAGGCGGATTTGGACCAGGCGGGCCAGGCCTATGATACGCACATGCCGGTGGGCATCATGATTGAAGTGCCTTCTGCTGCTGTGATGGCTGCTCGCTTTGCTCAGTACGTGGATTTTTTCAGCATTGGGTCCAATGACCTGACGCAGTATGCTCTGGCTGTGGACCGTGGTAATGCTCAGGTGGCGGATCTGTTTTCCTCCTTTGACCCGGGCGTTTTGCAGTTGATTCGGATGACCGTGGATGGGGCCGCGACCACAGGCATTGATGTGAGTGTGTGCGGAGAAATGGCTTCGGAACCCGGCTTGGTCATGCTTTTGATGGGCATGGGAGTTCGTACCCTGTCCGTGGTGCCCAGCATGATTCCTGAGGTCAAGAGGATCGTTCGAAGTGTGACTCTGTCACGGTGTCGGGCCATGGTGGACGACGTGTTCCGCTTGGACCGTGTGTCCGACATTGAACAGTACGTTCAACAGCAAGTCCGGTCATTGACGTTACAGAAATTAGAGGGTGTTTAATGCGGACAGAGGATTGACTATGCCCATTCGACAAGCAGTACGGTGATGTTGTCGTACCCCCCGGCCTGGTTGGCCTGGTTCACCAAGCGGTGGCAGGCGAGTTGGTTGTCTGGTTCTTGAGTGAGTGTGCTGGCAATGGTCGCTTCACTTAGCATGTCAGTTAATCCATGTTTTGAGAATGCCCCGAATGGCCCGTGGCGTTTTTTGGGTGAGGTCCCAAAGTGCGATTTCAATGGCAGGGGGCAGATCCTGGGTCACGATTTCTGAGGCGAGTTTCCCGCCTTGATGCCCCCCCATGCCGTCACTGACTAGAAACAGTCCTGCGTCCGGCTCAATGGCATAGGCCTCTTCGTTGTGGGCACGCACTCGGCCGATGTCACTGACCACACCCCCACTGAAAGGAAACATTAAATCAAAAGGGGTCTCTGTCATGGGGTGGCTCGCTTTGTGCATTAACTCAGTTGTTTTTCGCACCAGGGGCAGTATCGCCAAAAGTGGCTGTCCACAGGGTTGTCGCAATGGTGACACACCTCAGGTAGAAACTTTAGTGGCCAGGGCTGAGGTACTTTTTTCTGGCAACACGGGCAGTATCGCATAAATCTCAACAGTTTATTGTGGCATTGTGTACACTGGCCATAATAATGCAGCCCTGTGACTGGCGTTGAATCAAAGGGGGCGTATCCAGGGCCGTAACACCAGGGGCAGTAAGACCATTCCGACAACATGCCTTTGTGACATCTGCCGCAGACATAGTCAAACTCCGTTGTAAAATCAAAACGATTGTCATTGGCGCCGCACCAGGGGCAGGCCTGCATGGATTCTGAAATGGGATTTTTGCAATGTTTGCACAGATGGCACGTATTGAGGTTCTGTCCGTATTTTCGCAAAAAGGCTTCTCGACGCATCTTGACCCAGTCAGGTCTGGTCCCATTGGTGGGTGTGATCAAGGGAGAGACACGCAGCCTTTGAGGGATGGCCTCCAGAAATGAACAGAGCATTTCATGGGCATTGCAGAAACGTTTTGCCGGGTCCAGGGTCAGGGCTTGCCTGATGAACTTGACCAAAGCCTGACTGGTCTTGTCACGGAGTCGTTGCTCGCCTTTAAAGGGCCAGAGAAAGGGCCATTTGGGCAATACACCGGTGAGGTATTCATAAAAGATCAGGCCCACAGCAAAGCAGTCACTGCTGTAGGTGGGTCTGCCATACGCCTGCTCAGGCGCCACGTATCCAGGTGTGCCAAAATCATCGACTGTGGCCATGCGTCCCTGGATTTTTTGACTGATCCCGAAGTCGCCGAGGGCTGCTCTGCCCTGTGCCAACAGAAAGATGTTCATGGGACTGACGTCGCAATGCACCACCTTGTGGGCATGGGCGTGGGCTAGCCCATCCAGAACCTGGATCATAAGGGGGAAAAAACGCCGTGGCGCCATGGGCCGAGATCGATCGTCGAGTGTGCCCATGGAGACTTCGGTGGCCAGGACAAGATGCCCGTCAATGACATCTGCATTTTTGGTCCTTAGGATATTGGGATGACGCAACTGGCTGACCAGACGGATTTCGCGGAAAAGCTGCATATTGTCGCGTTTACCATTGATACCTATCAGGGGAATCTTCAGTGCGACTTCAATACTCTCCACAGAGTCACGGGCTTTCCACACTTCGCAGCTGCCGCCAGTTCCGAGAAGTTTGACCAGTTGATACTTGCCCAATCTTTGGCCAGATCTCAGGCCAAGGTGAGGCGACTTTGCTCGATTATTTTTTAAGTTCATTTTGACACTGCTATTTGTTCGAGTTTTCAGGCTTGCCAAACTATACAGGAAGCCGCAAGATCACGCCAATTATACCGTGAACCAGAGCAAAAGAAACCATGCATACTGCAAGTCTGCCAAAGAATTTGTTGGCCTCTTCCTTTACAACTGATTGGCAGGCTGTACACTCATATTGAACCCAATATCAGGAAACGCTTGAAAATGCGAGGGTATCGGTTTTCATTCATTGTGGTCGTCATCGTGACGTGTTGCTTGTTACTGTGGATGCTGCGTGGTCTATTTTATGGGAGGTTGCTTTATGCCATCCAAACAAAAATCTAAGAAGAAAACCCGGTCCGGACTGGTTAAACGCCAGGCCCAAAAGCGCGGATTGCCTCCCGGTACCCTGGTTCATGTGGGAGACCGTAAGATTGATCAGGTTCGTATCGCTGTCATGGATTACGATGAGAATCGCTTTGATGAACGACAACTTGATCGTATTGAAAACGCCTATGCCTACAAGGCCTCACCCACTGTGACGTGGCTCAATATTGATGGCCTGCTTGATATCTATCTGTCGAGCATCAGTAATCGTATGAATGCCGTCATGAAGGTTCTGACCCTTGTGGCTACAATGTTTATTCCTCTGACTTTTGTGGCCGGTGTGTATGGAATGAATTTTGAGCACATGCCCGAACTCCGGTGGAAATATGCCTATGCTGGTTTCTGGGGGATTATTGTGGTCATGGTTGTATGTATGATGATATACTTCAAACGTAAAAAATGGTGATAGAGTCCTGAGTCCTGGGGCTCATGTAGGTTTTTGTTCAACAACCAATAACTGTAAACGAACAACCCACAACTAATGACTGGAGCCAATCCATGATGAAACTGAAATTTCTGGGCGCAGCGCAAAACGTCACAGGGTCGCGCTATGTGCTGGAGGCCAAGGGCCGAAAAATTCTGGTGGACTGCGGTTTATACCAGGAACGTCAATTCAGGCATCGCAACTGGGAACCGTTTTCTGTGCCTGCGGGGGAGATTGATTTTGTGCTCTTGACCCACGCTCATCTGGATCACTGTGGCCTCCTGCCCAAGCTGGTCAAGGAAGGCTTTAAAGGCCCCATTTACTGTACCAAGGCCACCGCTGAAATTGCACGTATTGTGCTGGCAGATTCGGCCCACATACAGGTTGAAGATGCAGCCTATAAGGCCAAGCGTCACAAGAAAGAAGGGCGTACGAGTCCTCGTCCCGTGGAGCCGCTGTATACGGCCCTGGATGTTGAAGCCACGTTGCCCATGTTCCAGGCATCTCGGTATAACCAGACTGTCAAGCTGTCCGATGGCATAGAGGCTGTGTTCCAAGACGCCGGTCATATTCTGGGCGCGTCGTCTGTGCGTGTCAAAGTGTCAGAGAACGGTCAGACACGTACCGTGTTGTTCTCAGGGGACATTGGGCAGTGGGATCGTCCCATCATTGAGGACCCTTGTCCGTTTGAAGAGGCCGATTATGTGTTGTGTGAATCCACCTACGGTGACCGATTGCACGGTCCAAGCGAGAATATCAAGCAGGAGTTGTGTGACGTGATCACCCGCACACAAGAGGCTGGTGGTAATGTGGTGATTCCCAGCTTTGCCGTGGAGCGGTCCCAGGAGGTCTTGTATTATCTCAATGAACTACTTCTGGAGGGTTGCATCAAGTCCATGCTTGTCTTTGTGGACAGCCCCATGGCTGTCAAGGTGACACGCATATTCAAGAAACACCCTGAACTCTTTGACGAAGAAATGGTGGACCGCGTCGAGGACGGACTGTCGCCGTTCGATTTGCCGGGTCTGAACCTGGTTCGCACACGCAGGGAATCGCAGGCCATCAATCAGATCCGCGGATCTGCCGTGATCATTGCTGGCTCTGGCATGTGTACGGGTGGACGCATCAAATACCATCTTCGCAGCAACATCACGCGTCCCGAAAGCACCCTGTTGTTTGTGGGCTATCAGGCAGTCGGTACATTGGGACGTCGTATCATCCAGGGCGACAAGGAAGTGCGTATCCTGGGCCGGACCTTCCCGGTCAAGGCCGAGGTCAAACAGATCCATGGTTTCTCCGCGCACGCCGATCGTGACGAACTTCTGAAGTGGCTCAAGGTTCTCAAACAGCCCAAGCATGTCTTTATCACGCATGGTGAAGTGGGTGTCTCTGAGAGCTTTGCTGAATTTGTCACCCAAGAAACCGGTTGGGAAACCTCAGTTCCCAAATACGGTGAAGAGGTCATCCTGGAGTAAGGAATCATGATAGCAGGGGTCAGAACCATGCTAACCTGAATATGAGGGAATCATAATTATGGCTTCTCATACGCCCATGATCAACGGGTTGGGCGTGATCGGCTGGGGCGTGGGTGGCATTGAAGCAGAGGCCGTGTTGCTGGGGCAACCCCTGTATATGCGGGCACCTCGCGTGGTCGGCGTGAAACTGTCCGGGCAATTGTCCGTGGGCACTGTGGCTACGGACCTGGTCCTGGCCATCACCGAGCTGTTGCGCAAGGTCGGTGTGGTGGGCAAGTTCGTAGAATTTTTCGGTACGGGTCTGAGCCGGCTGACTGTACCGGACCGGGCTACGCTTTCCAACATGGCCCCCGAGTACGGTGCCACCATGGGATACTTTCCAGTCGACGATCAGACGCTTGCCTATCTCAAGGCCACAGGCAGACCGGATGATTTGGTTGATCTGGTGCGCGACTACTGTGTGGCTCAGGGTATCTTTCGCACAGAGGCCTCGCCAGATCCTCTGTTTGAACAGGTCATAGAATTTGATCTGGGCACCGTGGCGCCCTGTTTGGCCGGTCCCAAAAGGCCGCAGGACCGCATTATACTTTCGCAGATGAAGTCTGCCTGGCATACGGATCTAGCTTCGCAGTTGCCAAAGACTGTGTCGCAACTGGACCTGGGCAAGGAGTCACCCTGTGTGGCTCAAGGAACTCTGGCCTACAGATGCAGAGGTTCAGGCCCTGCTGGGACAGGCATTCAATGCGTCACTGTTTCTTGAGACCTATGGTGACATTGAAACCGGCAATGCCCAATGGAATGCCATCCCTGTGAGCCAATCCGAACTCTATCTTTGGTCTTCTGAGAGTACCTATATCCAGGAGCTCCCTTTCTTTGCAGGCATGTCCATGGAGGTCAAGCCCCTTGAGGCCATCAAGAAGGCATGCGTCATGACCCTGTTGGGAGACAGCGTGACCACGGATCATATCAGTCCGGCCGGCGCGATTCCTGTGGACTCGCCTGCAGGGCAGTATCTCCAGAGCAAGGGGGTCACGCCGGTGGACTTCAATTCCTTTGGCAGTCGCCTACAGAGGGGGCTTTCCGGCATTCAAAAATGTTGCTTTTTTTAGTGCATTTCTGAAAATGAAAGATACACTGCTACGTAGGTAGGATATCAAAGAGGCCTTATCTTGTTTGTGATCTGGTTGGGATCTTTCACTTAGTGCTAGGAGGTTACATATGAAGCTGCACAGGTTGGTAAGGTATTTCTTTAATTGTTTGGCCTTGATCGGGTTGATATGCGTTTGTGCGCCGGGTGCCCAGATCAAAGATACGGAATCTGCGACACATGGAGATAGTGCCTCCCTGTATCAGATCACGGAGTCGTATGCCTATGCAGGCTTTACGCTGATACAGATCAATCTGCCTGTGCTGTCTCACTATTCCTATATGATTGTCAGTGACGGCAAGGCCCTGATGGTGGATCCGGGTCGTGATATCCAGTTCTACCTGGACACGGCCAGAGCCCAGGATTTCAGGATCGTGGGGATCTTTCTGAGCCACTCCCACGCGGATTTTGTGGCAGGGCACATGGAGATGGTCAAGGCGGTTAACTGCCCCATTTATCAGAGTCCATTGAGCCATGCCGAGTACAAGATTGAGCCCGTGACAGATGGATCCACCCTGCAGGTCGGTCAGGCGAAAGTCGCGTTTATAGACACACCGGGCCATGTGATCGACGGTACCAGTGCCCTGGTCTACAGTCCCGGCAAGACAGATCCTGAATGTATGCTCAGTGGGGACTATTTGTTTGTAGGCAGTGTGGGCCGACCTGATCTGGTGGCGGGCACCACGTCTGCAGCCCTGGCCCATGCCATCTTTGATACCTGGACAAAAAAGGTGGGCAGGCTGCCCGATACGACCCCGGTGTTTCCTGCCCATGGCGCTGGGTCTTTGTGTGGGGCTCATCTACGCGATGCCCCCTTCACCACGATCGGAGAAGAACGCACCTCCAATCCTTTTTTGCTGCATACAGCGCGGTCTGAATTTGTCACGGCCGTGTTGAGTGAATTGAGCGAGCCGCCGCAGTATTTCGGGCACAATGCCTTGATCAATCGTCAGGGACCGCCTCTGGTGGACTGGGCTGCAAAGCCTGAGATATTGGCACCTGACATGACGTTGACTGACGCAGATAAGACGTATGTGGTGGACATGCGAGACGCCATGGATTTTGCCGCAGGCCATATCCCCAACGCTGTGAACATCGGGGTGAGAGGTCGATTCGAGACCTGGACAGGCATCATGGTGCCGTGGGGTTCGAACGTGGTTCTGGCCGGCGAAGACGCGGACATTCAGGAGGCGTTTCACAGACTGCATCGGGTGGGGTACACAGGCAAGGCCGTGATCCTGAGTGACTGGCAGAAGGCAGGTCTGGCCCTGAATAAAAACACCCTCATGCCGCCTGCCAAGCTCTACCGTGACATGCAGACGGGTACAGAGCCCATCATTGTGGACGTGCGTCTGCCCAGCGAATGGATGGGGCTTCGCATTGGGACAGTACTCAACCTCCCGCTCAACAAACTGGCAGACCTGTCAACCAAGCTCAATCCCGGTGATCCGGTGGTCGCCGTGTGCAATTCCGCCTATCGGTCCACTTTGGCCATCGGCATCCTGGAACGCAAGGGTTTTACCCAGGTCACGAGCCTGGCTGGCGGCAGTCAGGCCTGGATCGATGCAGGGTATCCTGTGTATGGTGCAGAAACCAAAACCACGGTTTCAACCGCGTCCAGAAGGGTGGTGCCTCTGCCTGAACGCCTCTGCGCGAGCGAACTGAATCGGATGATGATGGATCTGCCCGGCACCTTTGATCTGGTGGACATTCGTCCGCCAGCCATGTTTGCGGATTACCATCTGCCTGGCTCCATGAATGTGGCCATTGCAGATCTGATCGGCAACCCTGCGTATCTGACCGGGGCAGGGGCCCTGGTGGTCGTGGATCGGGATGGCTCCCTGGCCATGGCCGTGGGAGGGATTCTGTCACAAAAGACCCAGCGAACGATCAAGGCGGTGTATGGCGGACTCGACGCCTACTGGAATCAGGCCGCAGGCCCTGCGCCTGCCATGACGGCCCCGGCAGGGCCCATGTCGCTGCCTGCCCCAGGTGCGATGCCGACTGCTCCGGCACCGCCGGCCCAACCTGCTCAATCAACCACCAGAAAAAGTGTGGGGTGCTGATCATGAACGAGACAGAAAACTCGAAAGAGCGGCTCATGAATCCGTATGCGGCAGGCGTGTGCCTGGGCCTGGTCTTACTGGGATCGTTTCTGGTGCTTGGTGCCGGACTTGGTGCCTCTGCGGGCCTGGCGAGGGTCGGGGCGTGTCTGGAATTATGTGTATTCAGGAGCCACACACTGGCGTCCGAGTATTTTGGCAAGTGGGGCCAGACCCCCATGCAGTATTATCTGGTGTACATGTTTGTGGGTGTATTTTTTGGTGCCCTGATATCAGTGCTTCTGTACAGCCGGTTTCATGTCACGCTGGAACGTGGGCGCAGTGTCTCAGCCAAGCATCGCACCATCCTGGCCCTGGTGGGGGGCGTGATTGTGGGCTTTGCCAGTCGTCTGGCCAGCGGTTGTACATCAGGGCAGGCCCTGACCGGCACAGCCCAGCTTATGACTGGCAGTGTCGTATTTCTGGTCTGCGTTTTTGCGGGTGGTTATGCCATGGCTTTTTTTGTGAGGAGGCAGTGGCATGATTAAGACATTATTTGACACGGGCGCATTGGATTCTGGTACGGGCTTTATCTCGGCCCTGTTGATCGGCATGGCCTTTGGATTTGTGTTGCAGCGTGCAGGCTTTGGCAGCAGCCGCAGGTTGGCTGGTGTGTTTTATTTCAAGGACATGACTGTGATCAAGGTCATGTTTACCGCCGTGATCACAGCCATGCTGGGCCTGGCCCTGTGTCAGCGGTTTGGATGGATCGCACTGGACAGTGTGTATCTCTTGCCCACAGTCTATGGGGCCCAACTGGTAGGCGGCCTGATTTTTGGTGTGGGTTTTGTCATGAGCGGATGGTGTCCGGGCACGGCTGCGGCCGGACTGGCCCAGGGCAAAATCGACGCCCTCATTTTTCTGGGAGGTGCGGTCCTTGGCAGTATCCTGTTTAACGAACTCTATGCCCTGGTCAAGCCCCTGTCTCAGTTAGGGGCCTCAGGTGTGCTGTTTGTGTATGACAGCCTCGGCATGACGCAGGGCGCCTTTCTCGTGGGCTTTACGGTCGTGGGCATCTTGTGCTTTGCCCTGTGTGAATATGTGGAACGCAGGCAGGTAGGACTGGCACCCATGCCCAATCCCATGCTCAAGGCTGTCAGTCTGTGTCTTGTGGTCCTGGCTGTCACCCTGTTGATGACGGCCTCCTCTGAAACTCCCGCCACCGGCGTGTCCAGTCTTGACGAATCTCGGATGCTCCAGGCCGTGGATGAGGCCCAGGACCACATGGAACCTGAAGCCCTGGCAGATCGGCTCATGGCCCAGGATCGAAGTCTGCTTCTGGTGGATGTGCGTCCCGTGGGGGAATACAATCAGGGCCATATTCGGGGTGCGGTTCATATCCCCATGGCGGATTTGCACGCGACTCTATTGCCCACCAAAAACGCAGGCACGATCGTGCTCTATTCCAATGGTATGACCCATCCGGCGCAGGCACGTGACTCTCTGGCCAGGGCAGGTTTCAGCAACGTGTTTATCCTGACAGACGGATTGGCGGGATTTCAGCAGCGATGTCTCAAGCCCGTGTCTCTCAGGCGTGAGCCCTTGAGTGCTGCCCAGACTGCGGCCGTGAATCAGTGGCGTGTCTTCTTTGGTCGTGCGCAGAAAACCAAAACTGCCACGCCTGCCGCGATTGAGACCCTGACGCTGCCCAGTGCCATCATCGGGACGTCCTGGCTGGCAGATCATCTGGAAACTCCAAATCTGGTGGTGATCGATTTACGTAAACAATCCGAGTACAGCACCAGTCACATCCCCGGGTCTCTCGCCCTGGGTGTTGAAAACCTTCGCACCCATGTGCTGGGCCTGGGTTCCATGCTGTCGCCTGTGGACTTGCTCGCGCGTCAGGTCTCCTTCATGGGCATCGACCCTGAAGATCTGGTGGTGCTGGTACCCGGAGAGGCCGTGCGGGACACCACACTTGCGGGTTTGGCCCTGGAACGGATTGGTCACACGGCCTATGCCATTCTCAACGGCGGATTTGCCCAATGGGTGGCAGACGAACGCCCCGTCAATGCAGACATGCCCGATGTGACATTAAGCCAATACCCCGTGCGTGCCGAAGCGGATCAATTCACTGTGACTGCTGCCACCGTGCTTGAAGCCGTACGTTTGAGTAGCGTGGTCATCATTGATGCGCGTCCCGCAAAGTATTATCAAGGCATAAAAAGTGACGAAGCTCGGGCCGGGCACATCCCCGGTGCCGTCAATCGACCCTACACAGAAGACGTACAAACCATCGACAAAGTCACGACCCTCAAATCCGTGGAAGACCTTGCCAGGCTGTACGCCAGACTCATCCCTGCCAAGGCGACACATGTGATTGTGTATTGTCGTACCGGCCATCAGGCGAGCCAGACCGTGTTTGTGCTCAAGTACCTCCTGGCGTATACACATGTGCAGTGGTACGACGGCGGCTGGAGTGAATGGGCGTCAAAGCAGGCGCTGCCCATCAAGTCCCCCGCAGCTGCAAAACCGTGAATCACGCAAACAACGACAGCATGAGCTTGAATAAACGACTGATCTGGGCGAGACTGGCAAAATGATCACAGGCCGTCAATATTACTGATCACCGAACACCCTGCGGAGTAGCTCAGTCGTACGTTTGGCCGGGTCCTCACGGATCTGCTTCTCCTCATGGGCCACGACACTGAAGAGCCCATCAAGTGTTTTCTCTGTGGTGTACTCTTGGAGATCAAAGGAAGGTTTCTTCACCAAAGGGATGGCTGAATATCGTGTCATCAGATCGTTGTAGGCACGGACAGCACCCACGGAATTGAGCTGTTTGGCCACGATCGGTGCAAAGACATGCCTCAACTCTTCCCCAATCGTTGACCGAAAATAGTCCGTTGCCGCGGTCTCACCTCCATTAAGAATGCCCTTTGCATCCTGGAAGTTCATGGCCCTGATCGCATTCCAGAAGACTGGCTTTGCCTGGGCAGCCGCTTGTTCTGCGCCTGTGTTCATCTTTTTCTCAAAGGTATCCACAAGGCTACCTAATCCAATTTTCTTCATCATGCTGGAAACTTTTTCCAACTCGTTCGGTACGGAAATGTGCAGAAGTTTGTCGTCGTAATAGCCGCCTTGGCTGGATAGCTGTGTTACAGCACCCTCAGTTCCTTTCATCAGGGCCTCTTTCAGCCCCGAAATGATTGTTTCTAGGTTCAGTGCCTTGTCCGCTTGAAGTGTGCGGAGTGCGTCTTCACCGACTTGAAGGGTTTCACAACCGCTGAGGATTAAAGCTGCGGTGATGAGCGTAAGAATCTTGCTGCCTGTGGATTTCATATTATCTGTGCCTCTGAGCTTAAGTGAGTGTTTCCGAAGAAAAAGCGACCCTGGATTAACCAAGGCCGCTTCAACGTTTCTTAAGAGGTATTCTTAATCGAGAAGACTCTTGGTTTAGAATACTTTGTCGACAGGTGAGGTTTTTTCTGCCAGAGAAAGAATTTCACCTGCAGTCAGCACTCTGTCATAAATCACGGCGTCGTCCACATTGCCTGGGAAGGAGAAGGTGGATGTGACACGGCTGCCAATATGCACGCGATCGGCTGAGATTGAAAGATCCCGTACATTTGATTTGGCGCCATCACTGTCCATTTCAATGCCATCTGCAAAGTAGACGATGGTGGTGCCATCATAGGTCATGGCATAATGGTGCCATTCCAGGGCATCCT
>CAZBTJ010000107.1:0-19496 GCA_964494325.1 uncultured Pirellulales bacterium | reverse complement strand
CATGCTCTAGCGGACCTGGTGTGACATGATTCAAGAGATACCAGGTTTTTGTTTTCAGATTGTGGCGTTTTCCTTCTCCGTCACCTGCCAGGCCAATGTTGTGTGTGCCATCGGTGTAGGGCACGGCGGTAAACATCTTGTGGTGCTTGATCAGCTCATTGACGATCGTTTCAAAGCTCTGATAGTGGCAATTGTCGTCCTGGGTGCCATGAAAAATTAGAAGGTTGCCCTGGAGGTTTTTGACGTGCGTCATGGGAGATCCGTCACGGTAGTTGTCGGCATTGTCGTCTGGCAGGCCCATGAAGCGTTCCTGGTAGATGCTGTCGTATAGACGTTGGTTACTGATGCAGCCTCCGGCCATGGCCGTATTGTACAGGTTCGGATAGCGGAACAGAAGGTTCAGACTCATCGAACCGCCGCCGCTGTATCCTGTCACAGCCACACGATCACCATCGATAAATGGGAACTGCTCTTTGAGTTTGCGCAGGGCGGCGGCCTGATCTTCGGATGCGAGGATACCGATCTTGCGATAGATATGGTGACGCCAGGCCCGGCCCAGGGGCAGGTTGGTGCCGCGATTTTCAATGGAGAGTATCAGATACCCCTGTTGGGCCAGATACTGATGCCAATCGTTACGGCCCCAGGCGTCCCGGATGACCTGGCCCATGGGTTCTCCGTAGATACTGATCAGAACCGGATATGTCTTGGACGCATCAAAGTTATAAGGCTTGACCAGTGAGACTGGCAACCTGACGCCCGGTTCAATTTCCACGTAGAAAAACTGTGTCGGCTGGAAATGGACCTCGGTCATCTTTTCTCTGGCTTCTGCATTGTCCTCAAGGGTCTTGAGTATCCTGTGATCCGGTAGAGACACCAGTTCATACACGGGCGGCTGATTCCAGCTTGAATAGGTATGGAAGGCCCGGCTGGCATCGCCTGAGATACGATACTCATGCGTGCCGGGTTGAGAGGCCGGTGTCAGCTGTTTGGGGTCACCTGTGCCATCCAGACGTTCACGGAACAGATAGATTTGTCCTGGATGATCCGGAGACGCCGTGTAATAGAGCCATCCGGTGTCCACGTCCATCTTGATGAGCTTGATGACATCGAAGTCGCCCTTGGTGATCAGCGTCTTTGTTTTGCCGTCACGGCTGACCCTGTGGAAGTGACGCCATCCGTCCATTTCGGAATACCACAGAAAAGATTGGCCATTGTCGAACCAGGTCATGTGATCATTGACGTAAACCCACGTTTCGTCCTGGTCCACAAAGAATGGCTTGAGTGTGCGTTTTTTCAGGTTCGCCATCCACAGGCGGTTCGTGTTCTGTAAACGGTTCATACGCTGGAGCACGACCGATTCAGAATTGCCAGCCCAGTAGAAGCGGGGAATGTAATGCTCACGAGGATCGCCCGGCAGCTTGTCCAGCCACTTGGTCCTGCCTCCCTTGGCACTGACAATGCCCACTCGAACGGCCGAGTTGGTGGTGCCAACCTTGGGGTAGGGCAGGTCGATCACTTGCGAGTAGGTGCCCGCCAGATAGTTGACCATTTGGAATGTGCCCACACCTTCTGTGTCAAACTGGAAGTAGGCAATCTGCTTGCTGTCCGGGCTCCATTTGAATCCGTCGCGGATGCCGAATTCTTCTTCATAGGCCCAGTCCACGGTGCCATTGACAATCGTTGTCTTTTTGCAGGTGGTCAGTTTTTTGATTTTGTGTCGCTTGAGGTCTTCCACATAGACGTTGTTTTTGTGAACATAACCCACGCGTGTTGAATCGGGCGAGAACTTGGCAAACATCAAGGTTGACGGTTCAAACTTGGGACCCAGTTGACGTAGCTTGTGGGTCTTTAGATCCAGCACCCAATAGTCCCCACGGCTGTGAACACGCCAGACACGCTGGGTGTTGGTGTAGAGCAGAATTTTGTGGCGGTCAGTCGACCAAACTGGATCTTTAAAGGACAGGGGTGTGTCTGAGTTCTCTGGGATGAGTTTGTCGGCCGTGAGAATGGTGGTTTTTTCGTTGGTTTCAGGGTTCCAATCCACCAGATTTTTACCCCCCTTAATGGTCTTGGAATCAGAAAACAGAAGGCAGGTGGCACCAGACAAACGCCAGTTTCCCAAAGAGCTTTTTTTCGTGGGGATATAGTTTGCGTCTGCGACCTGTTCAAGTGTGATTAATGCGGGGTTATTGATGGCCAGCTCATTTTCTTGCCATTGCCCCTGGCCGAATGTGGCTGTTGAACTCAATAAAACAATGAACAAGACGAAAGTTCTCAACGGGTAACCGCATTTGTTTTTATGCATTTGTACTTTCCCTAATAAGACCGAGGCCACATTTGATTCTACTTGAACAAGATTAGGATGATATTGTTGACAATAACAAAATAATACTCTACGCTTGTGCCGTGACGATGTCAAGTGCACTGCCAATTAGTTTGCTGAGTCAGGCAAAGATCTATTGGCATTTGAGAAGGTAAAACCGTATTATCTGCACTTGACCCAAGTTCTGGTCCATGATGTTTTTATCCACTTCTTCCATCAAAATAAGGATGACTATGATGACGAAAAACAAAGTTTTCTGCTGCATGGTGGGCATATCGATTCTATCCTTCTGGTCTTCACCCACACAGGCCCAAAACCCCTCGGGAAACACGCTGCTTTGGTATACGGAACCGGCTCAGAAATGGTCACAGGAGGCCTTGCCCCTTGGCAATGGTCGACTGGGCTGTATGGTCTATGGTGGGGCGGCCAGGGAGCAGATTCAATTCAATGAAGACACCCTCTGGATTGGCGACGAGAGCGATACTGGCGCCTATCAAACATTTGGCGATCTCTTCATTGATACGGGCCACAACAAAGTCAGTGACTACAGGCGTCAACTGGATATCAGCCAGGCCGTGCATACGGTCACCTATGAGCAGGATGGTGTTCTTTACAAACGAGAGGTGTTTTCCAGCCATCCAGCCAACGTGATTGTGTGTCGTTTTACAGCCAGTCAAAAGGGGGCCTACAATGCCGCGCTGTCTTTGCGGGATGGACACAAGGGCACCATGACCGTTTTAGATCGCAGCATCAAAATTGCAGGATCTTTGGCCGGTTATAAATATCGACAGAGTACCACGGCGTACCGCTTTGCCCTGGACTATGAAGCGAAGATTCTTGTGCTCAATGACGGGGGGACTGTCACGGCCACAGAGCAGGGCCTCCAGCTTGCCAAGGTGGATAGTTTCACCCTCCTCTTGGCAGCTGGCACAAACTACATCAATCAGAGGGAGCAGGGGTGGAAAGGGGCACATCCCCAGGCTCGCATAGAAGCCCAACTGGCAAAGGCTTCACAACAATCCTATGACACCCTGCGCACCGAGCATATTAAAAACTATCAGAGTCTGTTTAACCGTTTGACTCTTGATGTGGGTGCGTCGTCCGAGGCCACCCTGGCTCTGCCCACTGATTTGCGTGTCAAGGCCTATCAGGAGAAAAAGCCTGATCCGGACCTGGAAGAGATAATCTTTAACTATGCACGCTATCTGATGATCAGCTCTTCTCGTCCAGGCACCATGCCTGCCAACCTGCAGGGCCTTTGGAATAACAGCAATAATCCGCCCTGGCGTTCTGATTATCACACAGACGTGAACATTCAGATGAACTACTGGTTTGTGGATCAGGCCAACCTGTCGGACTGTTTCTCCCCTCTGGCCGAATGGGTTCACTCCATTCGCGGGGTGCGCAAAGAAGAAACCAAGGCTGCGTTCAAAACGCGGGGCTGGATCTCACATGCTGAGAACGGTGTGTTTGGCGGATCCACGTGGAAGTGGTCCAAGGGGGATGCGGCATGGGTGGCCCAGAATCTGTGGGATCATTATGCCTTTACCTTGGATCGTGAGTATCTCAAAACACGCGCCTATCCCGTGATGACCGAACTTTGCGAGTTCTGGGTGGATCACCTCAAAGCACTGCCGGATGGCACGCTTGTGTCACCGGATGGCTTTTCTCCGGAACATGGTCCCCAGGAAGATGGTGTGTCTTTTGACCAGCAGTTGGTGTGGGATCTCTTTACAAATTTCCTTCAGGCCTCGGATGCTCTGGGTATTCATGACGCGTTCCAGGCACAGGTTGCTGCCATGAAGCCACGTCTCCTGGGACCCAAGATTGGCCAGTGGGGACAGTTGCAGGAGTGGATGGTGGATCGGGATGATCCCAAGGATCGTCATCGTCACCTGTCTCATCTCATTGCTGTACATCCGGGTCGCCAGATTTCACCCTTGACAGGCCCTGCCTTGGCAGAGGCTGCCAGGGTCTCCATGAATGCCCGTGGTGACGGCGCCACTGGCTGGAGCAAGGCGTGGAAGATCAGTATCTGGGCCCGCCTCCATGATGGGGATCGTGCCTACAAACTGCTCTCCGAAATGATCCGTGCCAACTTTTACCCCAACCTCTACGGTTTCCATCCACCCTTTCAGATTGACGGCAACTTTGGCTATGCCGCAGGGCTGTGTGAAATGCTTGTGCAGTCCCATACAGGTCAGCTTCACCTGTTGCCGGGTTTGCCAGCGGCCTGGCCGGATGGCAAGATTGAGGGCATCAAAGCCCGCGGGGGTTTTGAACTCGACATCATGTGGCAGGGGGGGGCACTGAAGCAGGCAAAGCTTCGATCCAGAAAAGGCAAACCCTGTCGGATTCGATCCAAAGTCCCTGTGTCGGTGACCTCGTCCGGGAAACCAGTGCCTGTGACTTTTGTGGTTGATCAAGTCGTTTGTTTTCAGACAAAGGCGGGGGGCACGTATGTGATTGTTCCATCGTCTGAGAATTCAGTTGAATAAGCACCTTGTTTCGGGAGTCACCATGAGAGCCAAAAGACCCTTGCCATTGCCCATGATCGTATGCATTAGTCTTGTGTGTGCCTGTGCATGGGGCGCACAACACACTGCCACACCCGTGACCCAGGCGTGGCAGCAGTTTTCTGAGAACAAACAAAAGTCGAATTATGCTGGCTTGTCATGGGATCTGCTGGGTCCTGTGATCAACTCCGGTCGCGTGGAGACTCTGGATGTGGTGCGCGGCCAACCAGGGACCATCTATGTGGGGTTTGGGTCAGGCAATCTCTGGAAAACGACCAATCATGGCTTGGCCTGGGAACCCATCTTTGATGACTTTCCCGGGTATAGTATTGGTGATGTGTGTATTGCCCCCAACCAGAGCCGGACGGTCTATGTGGCCACGGGAGAGAATCTACGTGCCAAACGTGGTCATACCTTTGCCGGGGCCGGAGTCTTTCGATCCGACGACGCGGGTGAGACCTGGCGATCTTTGGGTTTGGAGGATACGTATCACGTGGGACGCGTGGCCGTGCACCCCAAAAATCCCGACATTGTGTTTGTGGCAGCGCTGGGGCATTTTTTCTCGCCGAATACGCAGCGTGGTCTGTTCAAGAGTGACAATGGCGGACGCACCTGGCGCAAGGTGTTGTATGTGGACGACCGTACCGGAGCCAGTGATGTGGTGATATCTCCGTCTGATTCCTCTGTGGTCTATGCCTCCACCTGGCAATGCAGTGAAGCCATAGGTGGACCTGGCAGCGCCGTGTACAGGAGCACAGATGGCGGGGAGTCTTGGACACCCTGTGAGGGGGGGCTTCCCAAGGGGGCCATGAACGGGCGCACAGGCCTGGCAGTGTCCTATCAGAACTGCTACCGGGTTTATGCCTTGACCGATAATCTCAATCTCCTGGGAAAACGGGACACCGGTGAATTATACCGCAGCGACGATGGCGGCAAGACCTGGATCAAACCCCACACCAAGAATCTGAAGATATTCAGTTCCTTTGGTCACGTGTTTACAGATTGTTTTGTCAATCCGTCCAATGACCATGAGGTCTATGCCCTCGGCATTACAGTCCTTCGCAGTCAAGATGGTGGCCAGAGCTTTGAACAGCTCAATGGCACCGTGCGTCATATCAATCCATCACCTGCGCAGGCCTTTCACCTGGACCATCACGACATGTGGATCAATCCGGACAACCCAAATCATCAAGTAGTAGGAAATGATGGAGGGCTTTATATCACCTATGACCACGCAGAGTCGTGGATGCACACCAACAACATACCTATCGGCGAATTTTATTTTGTGCGCACAGATAACGATACACCGTATCGTATCTACTCTGGTACCCAGGACGATGCGGCTGTGCGGGGACCGGCCGCACCCCTCAAATCACACAGTCCGGATGGCTGGGAGTACATTTGGATCGACCCCTGGGCTGGCGGCGATGGTGTTGTCACGGCACCCGAACCCACAGACTCCAACATCGTCTATTTTGAAGCACAAAACGGGGACATTCGACGCAAGCACATGCCCACAGGCCGAACCAAGGGGATCACGCCCAGACTGCCAAAGACCCATTCAGGCAAGCTCGTTCACGAGTGGTTGACACCGTATTTTGTGTCACAGTATAATCCCCTGACTCTCTATTACGGTGCGAACTATGTTTTTAAGAGTCTGAATCGTGGAGATACCTGGCGTGTGATCAGCCCCGACCTGAGTCAGTCTTCTGCCCCGGAACGCTGTGGCCAGGCCATTGCTGCGTTGCAGGAATCCCCCATTTCCCAGGGTCTTGTGTATGCCGGAACAGCCAAAGGCGCCTTGTGGCGGTCAAAAGATGACGGCGCCACCTGGACTGAGATCTCAGGCACATTGCCTGCCAAGTACATCAAGAGTATCGCGGCTTCCCGGTTTAAGACGTCGCGTGTTTACGTTACCTTGAGCGGGATCAAAGAAGACAACTTTGTGCCCATGGTCTACTGCACAGAGGATGAGGGTGTCACCTGGACCTCCATCGTATCCAATCTGCCGGATGCACCGGTCAATGTGATTTTGGAGGACCCGGTGCACGAAGACGTTTTGTATTGCGGTACCTTCAACGGCGTGTTTGTGTCCGTGGATCGCGGCCTGTCCTGGCAGGTTCTTGGCTCCGCCATGCCCCATTGTTTTGTGGCGGACATGACCATCCAAGCCCGAGAAAAGGATCTGATCGCGGTGACACATGGCCGGGGCATTTTTAAATTGGACCTGGAGCCTTTGTATACCTATCTGGCTGAGCCCTCCGAGAAGGCCCGCTTTTTGTATGTCACAGAGGCGATTCTTCCCTCAAGGGATGCGTCCGGCCAGAGGGCTGATCTGACCACGTACGATCCCGTTCAATTTCATGCGTATCTGCCCGATGCAACAACTCTAAAGATGGACATTATCGATTCCGACCAAAAGGTCATTTGCGCTTCGGAAGTGACATCCGTCAAGGGATTTAACACGTTCTCCTGGGATCTGATTACCGAACGTGTTGAGAGTGACAATCCCTATCATTTCAGGATGCAAACCTTTCCTCGTGCGGGAGAGTATCGTGTTCAATTGCAGACCGGCCAGACATGTATTGAAACATCCTTCTCAGTGACTGAACAGAGTCGCATTTGCCCTTGAGTGAGTTTTGCAGGAAAATGGTTCTTTGTAGAAGGAGGAAAATTGAACTCTATGATGTCAAGACAGATCCCTACGAATGGACCAATCTTGCGCCCTTGGCAGACCATGCTGCAAAGCTGGAGGCACTTCGTGCCCAGGCAGTTATTCCCAAGGACCAATGATCCGTATTGGTGGACACATTTAGGTGCGGTGTCAGAATCTGTAAGGAAACAACGGAAAAGAAACAAAAAGTGAAAATAGAGAGGGCAGCTCATGAAAGTTGGAATCACAGTCACTCGGCAGTCATCCTGGCAGTGCGTCGTTTTACTCATCGCCCTATGTGTGGCATCGCCTATCCCGGCTCGCGAAGCACTGCCGAATATTGTGTTGTGTATGGCAGACGATCAGGGATGGGGAGATACCGCGTACAACGGACACCCGTTGCTGAAGACGCCTCACCTGGATGAGATGGCGGCTGCCGGTTTACGCTTTGACCGTTTTTATGCGGCGGCTCCGGTCTGTTCGCCAACACGCGGTAGTGTGATGACGGGACGGCATCCGAACCGATTCGGGTGTTTCTCATGGGGACGTTCTTTGCGCCCCCAGGAAATCACCATTGCCGAACGTCTGAAGGCGGCCGGCTATGTCACCGGCCATTTTGGAAAATGGCATCTTGGCTCGGTACTGAAGGACAGCCCTGTCAATCCCGGCCATAGCGGCTTTGATCACTGGTTGTCGGCATTTAACTTCTATGACAACGATCCGGTACTCAGTCGCGAAGGAAGGGCCGTGGAGATCAAGGGGGAGAGTTCGATGATTGCCGCTGAGGCAGCCATTGAGTTCATTCATGCTCAGGCAAAAGCGTCAAAACCGTTCCTGGCGGTCGTCTGGTTTGGTTCCCCCCATAGTCCCCATCGAGCTGCCCGGCAAGACGCGGCTCATTACGGCCAGAGAAAGGACGCGCAGTGGCTCGGTGAGATTACGGGGCTGGATCGAGCGGTGGGTAGGCTCCGTGGGGCTCTGCGGGATGTCGGTGTTCACAAGAACACACTCTTCTGGTACACATCGGACAATGGAGGGCTGAAGACGGCCAGTAGCGGCGGTCGGGGAAAGAAGGGACAGATCTACGAAGGTGGACTCCGCGTGCCAGCCATCATCGAATGGCCAGAGCGGATCAGGACGCCGCGTGTCACACAGGTGCCGGGCAACACCGCTGACATCTATCCCACGCTTTTGGACCTGATTGGTGTAGACCCTGTAGATCAACCTGTTCTTGATGGTGTCAGTTTAGTTTCGGTCATTGACGGCAAGTCGGACAGGCGACCGAGACCCATGGGGTTCTGGAAGTTTAATGCGTCGGGTATCGGTACACCCAACGAGACATGGATGCGTGAGGAACTCGCAGCTCAAAAAGCTGGCAGGGACTATCACGACACGGCACGTTTGATGGCGGATGCCGCACAGATCAAGACAACATACCCCCGGGGTCAGCATCCGGGTCATGCCGCATGGCTCGACTGGCCGTGGAAGCTGCACCATATAGGTGGCGGCAAGAAACAACCCGACAAGGTGACGATCGAATTGTACAACCTTGAAGACGATCCCTTGGAATCCACGAATTTGGTCGATGTACAACGCCACCGGGTCGAGACAATGCGCAAAGATCTGGATGTTTGGCTGGACTCTGTGATTGACAGTCTCAACGGGAAGGATTATCAATAGAAAAGGCTTTTATACATAACGGGATGATAACGATGCCAAACGGGCCATCCCAGTTTTCACATTTATGCAAGAGAAGGAGAAAGTGACTTATGTTGAAGTTGATACGTATGTTTTTGCCGGTATTCATTGTGATGTGTTTGGTGACACCTCTTCTCCAGGCTGCTCAGAAGCCGAATGTCGTGATCATCTATGGTGATGACGTGGGCTACGGCGACGTGGGTGCCTATGGTTCAAAACTGATTCCCACACCCAATATTGACACCCTTGCCAGTCAGGGCCTGGTCTTTACCGACGGACATTGTTCGGCGGCTACCTGTACGCCTTCGCGTTTTTCCATGCTCACCGGCATCCACGGGTTCAGACACGGGGTCCGGGTTTTGGCTCCGAATGCGCCTTCTAAGATCACGCCTGATATGTTCACGCTGCCTCAACTGTTCAAGAAGGCGGGGTATGCGACAGCCGTCATCGGAAAATGGCATCTTGGCATTGGAGACGGCAAGACCCCTGTGGATTGGAATGGCGACGTTAAACCAGGACCCCTGGAGGTGGGATTTGATTACTCCTTTCTCTTGCCCTCGACCAATGATCGTGTGCCCTGTGTGTATCTCGAAAACCACCGCGTGGTGAATCTCGATCCGGCAGATCCTCTGTTTGTGGGCAAGAAGCCCGAGGGGGTTGTGTGTACCGAGTATCCGGATGGCAAGAAAAATCGTTCAGCCATGACATACTACCAGAGCAGCCATGGCCACAACCAGTCCGTGATCAATGGCATTGGACGGATTGGCTATCAGTGGGGGGGCAAGTCGGCCTTGTGGGACGATGAAACCATGGCGGACGAGTTCGTGACCCAGGCCAAGAAATATCTCGGGTCACAAAAAGAAGGCGTCCCTTTCTTTCTCTACTTTTGCTCGCAGGACATTCACGTCCCGCGTGCACCCCATCCCCGATTCAAAGGCAAATCATCACTTGACTATCGTGGGGATGCCATGGTGCAGTTGGATTGGACGACAGGTGAAATTTTGAAGGCCTTGGAGCGTCATGGCCTGGCTGACAACACGCTCGTGATTTTTTCGAGCGACAATGGCCCTGTGTATGACGATGGGTACGAAGACGGGACCACGGTGCGCACCTCCACGAAAGAGGTCGACCGAGGCCACGACGCCTCAGGTCCATATCGCGGTGGAAAGTACCAGATTTATGAAGGTGGAACGCGTGTGCCGTTTATCGTGAAATGGCCGGGGCACGTGACGCCAGGCACCTCCAATGCGCTCGTGAACCAAATCGACTTCATCGCATCATTTGCGGATTTGCTGGGTATCGAATTGGAAGCGCATCAAGCCATTGACAGCCGGAACATCCTGCACGCCTTGCTGGGGCAGGAATCGCAGGGTCAACCCTTTATGATTGAAGAGGCCGGGATCCTGGCCTTGAGATGCGGTCCATGGAAGTATGTCCAGGCCAGAAAAAAGAAATCCGGAGAGCTCTACAATTTATCCTCTGATCGGGGTGAGCAAAACAACGTGATCAAGGCCAACGAGGCCGTGGCCCTGGAAATGGCGGCCCTGTTGAAAAGACTCATTGATGCCAAGGAGGGGATTCGCAAATCTGGCACACAGGCCATGCCGTCAAATTGACCGTGGTGCTTCGGTGCTCCATTCGACGGGACGGGATAGACGGCGTAACTCAAAGCCGGGTGGATAGCCGCCAGGTCTGAAGCCATTGTAGAAAAGTAATTGTCGTATCATCAGACCAAAAGAAAAGGTGGTATTATGAAAACCATGGCAAAACTCTTTGTTCTGTGCCTGAGCTTGAGTCATTTCGGGGCCGTGTTTGCCCGAGAGGTTCAGCGTCCCAATGTGTTGTTCATTGCGGTGGATGAAAATGCTGAGGCAACACTTACCTGATCGTAATGCCCCTCCACGCAAAAAAAGATGAAGGCGTTGATCACAAAAGGAATAAACGAATGAATAGAATGTGTTTTGGACTTGTCGTTCTTCTGCTCATGGTTGCTTCGTCACCTGCTATGAATCATGTCGAGATGGGGCAGACACCCCTGATGGGCTGGAATAGCTGGAATTACCACGGCAAACGACGGATCAACGAGCAAGTGGTGCTTGAGACAATTGACGCGATGGTCGATCACGGACTGCGTGACGCTGGGTATCATTATGTCGTGATCGATGGTGGTTGGCGTGATAAAAAGCTGGGGCCGGAGGGTCAACTGGTGCCTCATCCCACCAAGTTCCCCAATGGAATCAAATTTCTGGCCGCCTACGCCCACAGTAGAGGCTTGAAGCTTGGATTACACACGGTGCCCGGTTCGCACGATTGCGGGGGGGACGCTGTGGGTGGGTTCGGTCATGAAGAAGTGCAAATGCGACAATTTGCCGAATGGGGCGTTGATTTCCTCAAGATCGATAAATGTGGCTTGCGCCAGGGATGGGACGAGGCACTGCTTAAGGCCACCTATGAGAAATGGGCGAATCTCATTGTCCAGTGTGACCGTGATATCGCATTAAGTATCAGTGCCTATAAATGGCGTGACTGGTATCCGAACGTATGCCAAATGGCGCGGACCACTCTGGATATCCACTGTAGAATCCACAAGGGAGGGGCCGTGTTTGACAATGCCACGCCGTACAGTGTCATGAGCATTGCCACGAAAAACAACGAGGCTGCCGGATTTGCCGGAAGCGGCTACTGGAACGACCCTGACATGATCATCACCGGCGATCATGGCTTAAACCACGAAGAACAAAAATCACACTTTGCACTCTGGTGTGTCATGTCGGCACCCTTGATTCTTGGCAACGATCCTCGGAACATGACTCCCCCGGAAAAAGAAATCGTTCTCAACGCCGACTGCATTGCGATTGATCAAGATCCCACCGAACAGGGGCGGCGTCTCAAGGTTGATGGTGACATGGAAATCTGGGCCAAGAAAATGGGGCATGGGCGTGTGGCTGTGCTGCTGCTCAACCGCAGTGGTGAGAAGACCGTGCCGCTCACCCTTGACGGGACCGATCTGGGGCTATCCGGCCCGATCCAGGTAAAAGACGTCTACGGGAAGCGAGACCTCGGGATCATTGATTCGCCCATTATCCGGTCAACACCTCCGCATGGGTGTCAACTGTTTATTCTGTCGCCCAACAGCCTTTCGAAGCGCGTAATAAAAACGTCCCCGAATATTGTGCTGATCCTGGCCGACGATCTTGGCTTTGGTGATCTCGGCTGCTACGGTGCAACGCGGGTCAAGACCCCGCGTATCGATCATCTGGCCGCTGAAGGGCTCCGACTCACCGAGGCCTATGCCCCTTCTTCGACCTGTACACCCACGCGATATTCAATCATGACGGGCGAGTATGCCTGGCGTCAGCTGCCAAAGAAGACGTCCATCCTAGATGGTGACTCACCTCTGTGTATTGAGTCAGGTCGCTTCACGTTGCCAGACATGTTGCGGCGTTGCGGCTACAAAACCGGTGTGGTTGGTAAATGGCATTTGGGGCTCGGTGATGGCGTGACACGCGTTGATTTTAATGCGGCGATTCAGCCAGGGCCGCTTGAAGTGGGATTTGACACGGCCTACATCATCCCTGCCACGGTTGATCGTGTGCCGAGCGTCTGGATCAAGGATCACCGTGTGGATGGACTCGACCCCAGCGATCCGATTGCGGTCAGCTACGCCGAGAATATGGGTGATGAGCCCACCGGCATCGAACGTCCTGATCTTCTCAAGCAGCCGGCCGACACCCAGCATGCCTGCACGATCATCAACGGTATCAGCCGCATCGGATACATGAGGGGGGGGCATGCAGCCCGGTTTAAGGATGAATTGCTGGCCGACACCGTGGTGGACAAGTCAGTGGCCTTTATTGAGCAAAATAAGGAACGGCCGTTCTTTCTGTGTGTCGGTTTATTCGAACCCCATGTGCCTCGCACGCCTCATCCTCGCTTTGTCGGGTCCAGTGACTGCGGTGTGCGCGGTGACGTCATTCATCAGATCGATTGGCAAACCGGGCAAATCCTGGATGCCCTGGAACGATGTGACCTGACAGACAACACCCTATTCTTGCTGACTAGCGATAATGGCCCTGTCCTGTTTGACGGTTATTTTGACCGCTCCGTGGAAGAGGCCAATGGGCACGAACCGGCTGGTCCATTGCGGGGCTGGAAGTATCTGGTGTACGAAGGGGGAACGCGCGTGCCCTTTATCGCTCGCTGGCCCGGGCACATTCCAGTCGGCCAAACCGACAGCATGTTTTGCCTGACCGATCTTTTTGCTACTGTGGCTGATCTGTGTGGGTTCAGGGTTCCTTCCGGTGCAGGGTGTGACAGCCTGAATCAGCTTCCCGGCCTTCTCGGACGTACCAGACAACCTGTGCGCACATCGCTTGTCCAGCATGGTATTTCAGGCAGCTTTGCCCTGCGTCAGGGTGACTGGAAATACATGCCTGCAAACGCCAAAGACAGGCCCAAGGATATGGGCTCAGGTGCTAATCCGAATGATACGCGTTTCGCGGCCGCGATCATCACCCAGCCGCTGCTCTTCAATCTCAAAGAGGATCCTGGTGAAGCAGCCAACTTGGCGAAAAAAATGCCGGAGAGAGTGGCTGCCATGCAGACACTATTCGACTCGATTCGCAAGGGCAAACAGGCCATTACCCCGTAAACAGGAGAGCATTCCTGACAGAGTTCAAGAAAATGAATGAGATTTAGCCATAGAATTGGAAATGGATATGAAAGAAGAGATGAAACACCCGCTTAGTTTAAAACACATCATGGCTGCCATTTTTATGCTGTTTTTTTCGGCAGAGACGATTCTTGCCGGTCTGCCAGCCAAACCCAACATTATTTTTATCATGGCAGATGATTTGGGTTATGCAGAGGTGGGTTGTTACGGCCAAACCAAGATCAAAACGCCCTACATAGATGCCTTGGCAAGACAGGGCATGAAGTTTACTCAGCATTACTCCGGCAATCCGGTGTGTGCGCCATCACGCTGTGTGTTGATGACAGGGAAACACTCTGGTCAGGCCCAGATCAGAGGGAACAAACAGATTGGGGGCAAAGAGGGGTGGAAGCTTGGTTCAACCACGGGTGGCCAGTGGCCCCTTAAAGCTGATACCGTGACCATTGGGAAAATCCTGCAAAAAGCCGGGTATGTCACAGGTGCCTTTGGAAAATGGGGCCTGGGAACTGTGGGGAGCACAGGGGATCCGCAGCAACAGGGATTTGATCATTTTTATGGATACATCTGTCAGCGACAGGCACACACCTTTTATCCCAACCATTTGTGGCGTGATGGCAAGGTGGACCCTATTCCCGAGAATGAAGATGGCCAGGAAAAACGCTATTCCCATGATCTTATTGCGAACGAGGCCCTGAAGTTCATCAAGACCTACAAGGATCAACCTTTCTTCTGCTATGTGCCATTTACCATCCCCCATGTCTCTTTGCAGGTTCCAGAGGATTCTCGCAAACCCTATCTGGGTCAGTGGGAAGAAACGCCCTTTAAGGGGTCCAGTCTGTATACCTCGCAGTCTCGACCGCGTGCCACCTACGCCGCCATGGTGTCCAGAATGGATCGAAGTGTGGGCCAGATCATGGCTCTCCTAAAGGCACTGGAACTCGAAGACAATACCATAGTAATCTTCACCAGTGATAATGGCCCCACGTTTAATGGGGGTTCGGATTCATCATTTTTTGAAAGCGCAAAACCGTTCAGGGGACTCAAGGGCTCGATGTATGAGGGCGGTATTCGCATTCCTTATATTATACGTTGGCCGGGTCACGTGAGATCGGGTAGCCTGTCTGATCATATCTCCTCTTTCCAGGACTTTTTGCCCACATGTACTGAGTTGTTGAAGCTGGAGACGCCTGGGGGTATTGACGGTGTTTCCATGTTGCCCACCTGGCTGGGGAAATCTCGCCAGCAAAAACAGCATGACTATCTCTATTGGGAGTTGAGTTCGAAACAGGGCATTCGTAAGGGAGACTGGAAAGCCATTCGTCGTCGGATGGGCCCGGTCGAGTTATACAATCTTGGTCAAGATATTGGCGAGCAAAAGGATGTGAGCGACCAGTACCCTGAAATTACCGCAGAGATGACGAGACTATTCACCACGGCTCGCACAGAATCAGAGGTCTTTCCTCTGGTGAAGAAGAAAAAGTAACCATCTCGGTGGCCAGGATCGGTGAACATGGGACTCTAAGACGCAGTACTGGAGCATTCAAATGCTCACACCCCAAAATCTAATAAAGTTGCTGAAAGATACTGCCAGTACGTCAGGAGTAGCTAGTAGACGGTAGTGCCTGTGGCGGATTGACTTCTGGCGTGCGCGTCTATCAAACAACCTATCTTTTGGCCAAGGATCTTGTGTTGGTGAAGTATTAGGTTCTGTGCCTTGGCGGAGTATCAATGCATTAATGACGTTTCCATGAATGCACCGCATGGAAGTGTAGTCTTCCTTGTCAAAGCTCTGTGCCTTCGTTCAGGATCTCGACATATTGCGTATATCGGTACAGACGATTTCGCCGAGACCCCGTAATCTCTTCAATGATACCAATTCTCTCCAAGTGCCCAATCGCAGTTGTCACTGAGGTCGTCCATAGGCCCGTTAACTCACAGGCTTTCGCAATCGATAGCAGGGGACGCTGCAACAGTGCTTGGTGTACCCTTAGGGCTGATCCAGAAGCCCGCTTGATCTCCTGGATTTTGCCTCTATCGAGATTTGCCACTTCCAACAGCTTTCGAGCCGCCTGGGTGGCCTGATTGGCTGTTTCTCCAACGGCCTTCATAAAGAATTCGATCCAATTCTCCCAATCGCCGTTGTCTCTTATACTCTGAAGCAAATCATAATATGTCTGCCGATGCGTTTTAAAGTACAGGCTAAGATACAACATGGGCTCATTGAGCAAACCTTCAGTGCAGAGCAATAGGGTAATGAGTAATCGGCCCACACGGCCGTTTCCATCAAGAAAGGGATGGATCGTTTCAAACTGAGCGTGTGCCAAGGCCGCTTTCAATAAGGTTGAATGTTGCGTTTTTTTGTCATGCAGAAACGCCTCTAATTCCGACATGCAGTCCATAATACACTGCGGCGGTGGAGGCACAAAGGCGGCATTACCCGGACGCGTACCACCAATCCAGTTTTGGCTGACACGAAACTCCCCCGGCGTTTTGTCACTGCCGCGTCCTTGGGCCAGTAAGACCTTATGGACTTCCCGGATAAGACGTAGGCTGATTGGCAGCCCGCTACGCAACAATTTTAGACCGTGATCGAGTGCGGAAACATAATTTGAAACTTCCTGGACGTCATCCTGTAGACCTGCAGATAAATGACCGTTTTCAAAGGCAAGCAACTCGGAAAGGGATGATTGTGTACCTTCGATTTGTGAAGACAACACCGCCTCCTTGCGAACATACATATACAAATAAATATCGGTATCCGGTAAAAGAAGGGTGATGCTGTCCAGCCGACCAATGGCCAGCATTGCCTGATCCATCAGCCCACGCAACGTGTTGTCAATTTGAAGGTCCGGTTTTGGGGGCAGTGCGGCAGGGATAAACGCCCTGCATTTCTCCCCCACTGTTGACACTGTCCTATATCGCCCGATCTTTGTCCGTTTCATGGGGGTTAGTCTATTCCATTGTTTGTAATAAGGCAAGCTCTTATTACAAGATACTGCAGTTTCTTGTAATAACCTCCAGGGTAATGGACATGGCATTCTTGGCCGGACTTGATCGAGGCGGACGTTGATATCTACGATACAGTGCAACCTGAGGCCTAGCTCCATATTGCCCCCAAGACCTGGAAAGGCAAGTTCCCCGCCCAGGTGCGTGTAGGAAGGGACAAGGGGTCGGGGTTTAATTATTGCATTTTATCGATATATTGTGCGAAGCTTTGCGAGGGCGGACGAGTCATTAACAATGGAAGATTTTGCGTCGTGTCTTCTCCTAAGGAACACCCCACTTTTCGGCGAAAAATGGGCTTTTTGTTCTTTTCTTACATATGCCCCTTCTGGGGCGGAGAACTTGCAATGACGACTGGTTTAAGGCAGAGCGGGGACGCTACTCTGAAGTTTGAGCCTGATGAAATAAGGTTTCACAGGCCAAGAGTGGGATGTATAGAAGTGTTTTAAGTGTTAGCCATATGAAATAGGATTTCACAGGCCAAGGGTGTTAAGTGTTAAAGGAAGCCGTTGTTTTCGCATAATTCGTAAAATTGGCGGTTATCAACAACTTGGTCAGTGACAAAATCACGATGATTCCTCATCGTTTTGGAACTGTTGGATCATCCCTTCCACAGAGCAGTTTACAGTTGTTTTGGTTGCTTTGGCAAACCGACTTTAAATTCATTGTAACCTGCAAGGGGGTTGCTGACACATCTCGGGTAGAAGTGCTATCCATAAATACAACCGAAAGGATAGCGTTGACAAAAATGATTCATTTCGCATATTATGCTTTTGTGTACAAAGTTAAGAGTACTTGATTTACAGGGTGATAACGCCAACAATGTAGCAAGGAGCCAAATGATGATACGTTTTCCTCTTCTGTTTGTCTTGTGCCTGAGCCCTGGTGGTTTTGGAGTTGCGCTTGCCAATAATGCCCAGCGTCCCAACGTGTTGTTTATTGCGGTCGATGAAGAAGCTGAGGTCACACCACCCTGATCGCAATGCCCCACCCCGTAAAAAGAAATGAACTGTTTGATGCCAAATCGAGTTTTTCAATAGAGCCCTGTAGAAAGGTATATGAATGGACAGAAGAGTATTTCTGAAATCAACTTTTTCAGCTGCCATAGGACCCTGTTTGATTTCCGCTGGAAAAGCCCAGGATGCGTCCAATGGATCGACGCAGCGACCCAACATCCTTTTTATCATGACAGACCAGCTGTTTGCCGATGTTATGAGCTGTCGTATGGGAAAGGAATTCATCCACACGCCAGCCATGGATTGTCTGGCAGAGGAAGGCATGCTCTTTACCAGGGCCTATAGCCCCAATCCGCTGTGTATGCCTGCACGCAATTCCATTTTTACAGGTCGGTATCCGCACGAGACAGGGGTGAGCGAGAACGCGCATCCTGAAGGTGGGCAATTGGCTGCGGAATTTGTCAGCATGGGCACGTACCTCAAGAATGCCGGGTACAAGACAGCCTACAGCGGCAAGTGGCACCTCTGCCTAGATGAGAAAGATCCTGATACGCATGGGTTTGAGATACTTGACTGGCGTCAAAAGCTCACCCCCCCGGAAGCAGATAACTATGACGCCAGGGTCGCGCATGCGGCAGTGGAGTTTCTTGGGCAAAAGCACGAGGCGCCATTCCTGTTGGTTGTGAGTCTCATGAATCCACACAATATCTGCGAGTGGGCTCGTCGTCTGTCTGGACGCACCCAACGTCTTTCATGCGGCGAAATTGGCATGCCGCCAGATGCCAGTCAACTACCGCCTGCACCGGTCAACCTGGAGGTCCCGGAAAACGAACCGGATGGGATGCGTTTCATTCGTCGAGGCTACCAGGTTCCTGATGGCAAGTTTCCTGTGGGTGAATTTACGTCCGAAGACTGGCGAAAAGATCGGTGGGGATATTATCGCATGGTTGAGAAGGTAGACGGTGAAATTGCCAAGGTGATGGATGCATTACGCGCTGCGAATATTGAAGACAACACCTTGGTTGTCTTTACCAGCGATCATGGGGATTGTGCGGGCGCCCATCGGTTCAACCAGAAAACTGTATTCTATGAAGAATCTGTACGTATTCCATTGATCCTTCGCTGGAAGGGCAAGACTTCATCGACCACATGCGATAAGCTGATCAATACAGGTATCGATCTTCTGCCCACCATGCTGGATGCTGCAGAGATTAAGCAGCCTGCCAAACTGCCCGGGCGTAGTCTCTTGCCGCTCATAACGGGCCAGTCTGCGCCAGGATGGCGAGACTATTTGGTGTCGCAAAACAATATGTCACAAACGGGCAGGGTCGATGGAATCAAACCGATCATGGAAGGGCGAATGGTTCGATCCCAGCGATACAAGTATTGTCTGTACGCGCACGGCACTCGGCGGGAAGCCCTATACGATATGGAGAAGGATCCCCTGGAGACCAGAAACATCGCGGGTGATGCCCAATATCGTGAGGTTGTACTTGAGCACCGTGCCCTCTTGAGAACATTCGCCGTAAAACACAGTGACCCACTTGTCGAAAAACTTCTAGCCCATGATGTGGCACCCAGGCCATTTGTACCTGAAATAAAGGCACCACGTAAGAAGACAACCCGAACAGGGCGATCCTAACTCACAACTGTTTATTTCTAAGGAATCAATATG
>CAZBTJ010000106.1:0-19738 GCA_964494325.1 uncultured Pirellulales bacterium | reverse complement strand
TTGCAGGCCCACCTTCAATACTCCATGTACCCGTGCGATATTCGAGAAACTTCCGAACCTTCTCCGGCATAGGCTTCCGTACATTCTCCTGTGCAAAGGAAACTCCAGAGCTAAACACTACTCCAACAGCAACAACAGCAAATAACAGTCTTCTCATACAACACTACCTTTCCGCCTTCAGGGCAAATTGAACAAATAAACTTTGTTGAATGTGTTTGAAGAGCAAAAGGCCATGAGCCAATGCCTATAGCTTTGCTCTCATTAGTGTCTTCTGTAAAAATCCTTCTACTAGATAAGTAATGGTGAAAATAGTCTATGATTCCATCATCACTATCCACGACCGTATACCTATAATCTATGCGTATGTCAATAGTACCAATCACGTACTATGTACATGATCCCACTAGGGCCAACAGGCATTCATGCCTGAGATCAACTTCCTTTCTTACAACCTACGACATCTCATAGCTCCTTATCTGGACTGACTCGGCGACTCGTATCCTCGCCAAGGTCATAGGCGCACCGATACCATCAAGTCAAACGTCCTTCACTATTACATGCGCCGTTTAGGTTGATGTTGTGTCAAAATTATTGAAAATAAATCAAAAAGTTCTCGTCGATGGTGCAGGGGAATGAATCCAGAGCCATCAGGCGTAACCGAAATTCCACAATAACCAGCACCCCGTCCAGGATGTGCTCAGGCAACTCCAGCGGTGGCATTAAGGGGATGCGGGCCAGTAGGGAACATAGAACACTGCCTCACACTGCGGCTACAGTCCGAACTGAACATGGTTAAACTATTTTGCTTGTAATCACAAATCTCAATAGGTACATTACTATTACCCCTGTGCTGCTATATCTCGCTTTCCTCTCCTCTCCCTCTTGCACGCAGGGGTTTTATACACTCAAATACGCAGATAGCTGGTCTCGTAGTCTGCCCACAGCCCCGCACCAGCGTCAGGATCGCCCGATCTATTTGGGTCGAGCCTGGGCCTGGGCCATCAAGTCTCAATATCGCTGAGATCCTACAATAATCACCATCGTATCCAGAATATGTCCAGGCAAGGGCAAACTACTCATCAGAGCCATTCTAGCGACATTTAAGCGTCCAAACCATTCAACCTACTCAGTGGCACCCATTCACCTGCGTTCGTTCATTCTAGCCCCGCAGACTGCCCCTGAGGCAAGGTTCCCAAACGTACTAACGCATTCGAATCACATCAGTTGAGTGTTCTATTAACCAAATACTGCATAAGAAGATTAAACACATGTTGACTCGGCCTGTGGGGCGTCCACCGAAGAAGCCGATTGTCCTGTACCACAGCTTTCGGTATCAAGCCGCCAGTTGGACTATCGCTCGCAGAGTAGTCGCCAAGATCGAGTGACATGCGGGAGAGCTTTTTCCGCGAGTCGGCTTCATTGTGACGAACCTTCGGTGGAAATCCAACAATGTCGTGAAGTTCTACAATAAACGAGGCACGGCGGAGCAGTGGATTAAGAAAGGCAAGTATGCACTGAACTGGACTCGGCTTTCGTGCCATGACTTCGTGGATAATCAGGTTCGGCTTCAGTTGTTCGTCCTGGCTTACAATCTCGGCAATTTCTTAAGGCGGTTGGCGTTGCCCAAGTCAGTCAAGAAATGGTCGCTGACGGCGCTACGGGACAAGCTCATCAAGATTGGCGCCAAGGTGGTCAGCCATTCCCGTTATGTGATATTTCAGATGGCAGAGGTGATGGTATCAAAAAGGTTGTTTCAGGAAATCCTTGAACGTATCGGGCGATTGAAGCCTGTTCCACTTGGGTATGATGATACGAATTGCTAAACAACTTGGATTTATGAAGGACACGAGCACTTGAGGTCTGTACAAAAGCTGAGATTGGTAGGAGGGCGAGGTACATAAAATCATGTTCTCGTGCAAATTTTCAGCAAAGTGGCTTTAAAAATGGAATCTCTTGATAGTTCAAGGTGTATATCATAAGGTTATTAGTAGCATACGGAGAAAATAATGTTTGTTAACCGTGTAAATGGGAAATCTCAGATCAGGTTTGTTAAATTGGTTGTCAGGGAATGCCTTGCGTATTGTGTTTGATTCATGCACCAACGCCTTCTGAAGTAATTATTCGTAAGGAAACCGCCAAATGCACAGCACAGTTCGACTGGACAAGATAAAAGGAATAGGTAAATGAAAAGCTTGGATTACATTCTTATTGCGATCATGCTCATATCAGGATGGGTGACCGGTCTTGATGCCGCACCCTCTCAGGTGATGTTCGAGAAACCTATCAATCGGGTGGACACCTATGACTACATTGAACTGACCGTACGTATTGACAGGCCCGATGTGGCCAATCCATTTACCGATGCGTCAGTCCAAGGCTCGTTTGGCGTCAAGGGCCAGGAGCCTATTGACGTAGACGGCTTCTGCGATTCCAAGGACGGACACATTTTTCGCATTCGATTCATGCCTGTGGCCGCAGGGAAATATGATTACAATGTGACCTACCACCAGGGTGGGTTCCAGAGAACGGACAAAGGGACTTTTCACGTACGAGATTCCGGTGAACGGGGACTCTTACGGGTTGACGAGGCAAATCCCTGGCACTTCATCTGGGAAGGGACTGGCGAACACTATTTCTGGAACGGAACCACAACCTACTATCTCATGGGTTGGAAAGATGACGATACCATCCGTCGGGCTATAAATCGACTGGCTGATCTAAAAATCAACCGATTGCGAGTCCTGGTGTACGGCCGTAACAAAGATCGCCCCTGGGGCCAACCGGTGCGCAGCACAGACGATTTTAAGCTGTATCTCAATCCCTGGCCCGCCCAGCGTCCTAACGACGTGGAAAAGCCAGGCTTCGACCTGACGCGATTCAATCTGGCCCACTGGCGAAAATACGAGCGACTTCTCCAACATGCACGCACCAGAGATGTTATTGTCTCAGTTATTCCGTTTATTGGTGGCCAGGTCCTGCCGACGCCTTTTAAGGCGGGTAGTCCGGAGGAGAACCTCTATTATCGATACGCTGTAGCACGATTCGCAGCCTTTTCAAATATGACTTGGGATCTTGGCAATGAGCACAATTTCCATCGTAAGGTTCCCAATTGGGCCAATACATTGGGGCCGAAAGTAAAGGAATGGGACCCATACGATCACCTGACGTCGGCACACAATGTCGTTTACCGAACAGATGGAAATACCTGGAACGATATGCAGTTGATCCAGCGTTGGGATGCCGGACAGAATCACTTCATGCTTGACCAGCGGCAAGCCCAGACCCAGGCGGGACGAATCATTCCCCAGGTGAATGAAGAATACGGATACCAGGACTTGTGGGAGAAGTACCCCGGTCAGCGCGCTGCCGAAACACGTCGCAGGCTGGCGTGGGAAATCTACATGGCAGGCTGCTACCAGACAACCGGAGAGACAGCCAATCGGGGTACGGGTTTCAATCCCGACTCCGGCGGCGGTTGGGTCAACGGCCGAGGTGATCATGCCATGACTATGCTCAAAGGGTATGCCCATATCGTCGATTTCTTTACCTCTTTTGATTGGTGGAGACTCGAACCACATAACAAACTGGTTGACGGTGCTTTTTGCCTGGCCCGTCCGGGAAGGACCTATGCTCTATATATGTCTGATTCACATCCCGTTACTGTACAACTCCAAGGCGGCCCTTACCGCGCACGCCGGTTCAATCCCAGAAACAGCGTCTGGACCGAAATCGAGGGTGTCACCGCTGGTCCCTGGACCAGCCCGGAGGCTCCGGATGACGGCGATTGGGCCATGCTTCTCGAACATGCCGATGACACAGCCGACAGGACCTCGCCGCGCATCATATCGGTCCGTACTGCGGGAGACGGTAGATCCGTCCTGGTCAGTTTCTCTGAACCGCTGGGTATCGCGAGTGCAACCAACGTGGAAAACTACTCGATAAAGGGTGGCATTCGCATTGAACGCATTGAACTACACGATGACGGTACAACTGCACAACTGAGTACCTCACAACTGTCCGAAGATCATGAATACCTTTTGACCATTAGGAATATCTGTGATCGTGCACCACGAGCCAACAAATCAGGCAGCCCTGAAAATCGGCGTTTCCGTCATGCAGGACCGACCCGGCCGATTGTGGAATTATGCTTCAACGAGACTGAAGGACCCACTAGCGTGAATACCGGAACGAGCTCGGTTAAGCACAAGTACGTCCAAATGACCCAGCCAGTACCCAGATGGACAGGCAATACTGCGCGGCGGGGTGATACCACCGTTTTGGACTTCGGAAACCGTGCAGGGGAGTTTGCAGCTGACCTCCAGGGAGGGCCGGTGGCCTCATTAAAGGGCCTGAAGTCCCTGACTATTTCAGGTTGGCTAAACTGTCGTAACACCGACACAGGTCCCGGAGGTAACCGTATTGTCACAACCAGCAATAACGGGGGAGAAGGATTCGACCTAGTCTTCTTACAGAACGGCAGACTCCAGATAGGGATAAATGAGTGGCCTGACGGCGTGCCTGCGGTGAGTTCGCCCGGAAGAATCACGGTCGATGCCAAGGCAGGAAAGGAAAACTGGCGATTTTTTTCCGTGACATACGATGCAACAGCCACGGTTCAACAGGTGAAGTTCTATTTCGGAGATTCTGCCCATCAGGCGAGCTTGGATTCTGCCATTGACTACGCCAGAGGACCAGTGGGTAGAAACCTTGGACCACTGACCGTTGGCCATTTCAATCCGTTAACTCGTCCAGGCCATGGTGATCGTATCTTTCGCGGATTGATTGACGAGATTCGGATATTCGGCAGTACATCTGACAGGACCGGCGCGATGTCTGTGGATCAAATCCGGCAATTACAACTTTAGAGTTTGAAATGTACAGGGCTATGGCATATGTCATAGCCCTTTTTAAAAGGACTTGCCGTTTTCGTTGGTGCACGCGTCATCCGTGGCTAAGTCACTCAATTTTCATAAGTTCATGTCTGCCATGTCGGCGTCACCCAAAAAAGGCGGCTGGACATTTTTTCTTGCTTGCCAATCACAGCGTTAAACTAGTGTCCGATTTACTGCTTCGCAGGACAAAGTTCGACGCATCATGTTTGTCGCCGCTGCCCTTGTACTCGGTGCGCTGAGGGTATGGCAACAGGGGTCGAGTCATAGTCGGATTATCCCCGCGGCCAGGTTTCTTCGCGATTACCCTGTCAGGAGCATTCCCACCTTCCACCCAATCTACGACCACCTGCAGCCAGTTGACTTGTGAAACGCCTGGACCGCCACCGCAGTGATAGCAACCTGGCACCATGAACAAACGCACGTAATCCATGCCCTCCGGGTCTCGCTTCAGTATGTCTTCGTAATATGCGACTGTGGCTGGTGCAGGGAGCGCCGCGTCCGCCCAGCCATGCCAGAGGATCAGCTTGCCACCGCGCGACGCAAAGGCGTCTAAATTCGGATCTTTGGCACTCAGCACTGATCCGGCCAGACGGGTGTCGGCCTGCCAATGCGAAAAGTCATACGTTGAGTAATCCCAATCGGGATCATTGAAAACGAAATACTTGAATATATTCGTGCCAAAGGCATAGCTCAAATTGACCATCCCAGGGACTGGGCCAACAAGCCACGTGAACCAACCCCCACGGCCACCCTCTGCACCAATGGGGAAACCCGGATAAATCTTCCCGTCGGCATTGCTCACCCCATCGTAGACAGCCTGCACAGCAGCCCGCTGCGCGTCTGTCAGACCGGATACTTTCGACAAGTCGAACCTTACGGCCGTCGGATCGTCAATGATTCCGTCTTTTAGGCCATCCTGCTCATCGACCTGCGTCAGGATTTCCACATAGATGTGGTCCAGGTCCTCAAGTGTGAGCACTGTCTTCGTCAGGTTATTTGGGTCTGGATACATGGTTTGTGTGATATGGACAAAAAGGGCCGCAACCCCCTGCCAGTCAAAAGCGGGCGCACCAGCAACAATTCCGTCAAAGTCTTGCGGGTAGCGCTGCGCTTCCATCAGGGCTTGGCCGCCACCCCGCGAACATCCGACAAAATAGGATTTACTGGGTCCTTTACCGTAGTACTCGCGCATGATTGCCTTGGATACCTCAGCCGTTCGATGGACTGCAACATGACCAAAATTGACCAGCGCCTCAAGGTTGTCCAGTGCCCAACTACCCTCTGTGCCTCCGGCCCGATGCCCGGTGTCTGTACCTACAGTCGCAAATCCGTTATTTACCGAACCACGCGCCGCATTTTGAATGGAACCAACCAACCCGCCTCCGCCACCCATGGCGAAGCGACTATTCCATTCATCTGGCAGCAGCAGGGAAAAACGGATCGATCCACCAATCACGCCTTTCACGTCCAAGTGCGCAGCTTTTACACCACTGCTTGATTCAGAACCGTCGTGGTACACTGCTGCCTCAATGTGAACATCGGGAAGCCTCAGTGCTTCAACTTCCGAGGCCGTAAGGATAGGTGAAGAGTCCGCCCACGTGCTGGCCGTTACAAACAACGCAACGACGATTAACCCAAATGATTTTCTAATGATACCAACTTCTTTAAAGCGATTAACTGATAGGAATTTAGATTTTTTAGCCATGAAGTAATTATAAGCCCCAAATCCAAAATAGATCAAGAGGAAACGGCCCAGGACTACCAGGGTGGTCCTGGGGCTGTTACGTGTAGAGTTGCAGCTCCCCAATCGGAGTCAAAAGGGCCTGCGCCAGGGCGAATGGAAGTTCCATGGATGGAGCGGTGGCAAACGTTATTTAAATGAGGAATGCACCTACAAGGACGATCTCAAGAACGGCCCCTTCAAGACATATGACAATTGGGGATTGTGTCTCTCAGGACGGTACCACCAGAATAAGTTGAACAGTACCATCACCCACTACTTCCTTGGTAAGGTAGATCATACGGTGCAATACCGCGATGGTGAACGGTTGGACTGACCGGACCCCGCATGCCACTGTTTTCTCCTTGTTTTGCCTTCATTCGGGTGTATAATTACAAGGATCATGCAATACTGGACGAAATTTTAGGAAGGGCTACGACCGTTAAATGACAGAATCAAAACAAACGACTCTCTTGGCACTTTCAACGTGGATACTGGTTGCCTTCGTCATAGGATTAATCACAGGATGGATTCGCTATTGGATCGGTTATTATGTCTTGTTGCAGGGGATTGTCGTGGGGTGTTCAATATCGTGGGGTGTTCATAAAATTGCGACAAAACAGCAACCTATCCTTTCAAAGGCTCAGTTCAAGATATCGATCCTTCTCTTTTTCTCTTTTATGATGGCGCAGGCTGTGGGATTTGGCCTGGCACAACCCCGTTTCAATTCCCTGGGTTGGCTGAGCAGAATTTGGGAGGGACAAACAGTAGAGTCTGTATTCGGTATCTTTTCAACAGGTGGCGTGGCACACCATGCTTTTGCCGAAGGGCTAAGCGGTGGGTTCTGGCTCTTTTTGTCACTATTCGATCTTGCGTTCATGTTTTTTTTCCTGCTCATCACATTACCCCCCAAAACGACTAAGAGTACATCATGATCAATCTTGTTCGTATCACAACTTTCATAGTGGCCATTGCAATGACTCTCTTTAGCATGTTTCATATTGATGCTAACCAGGAATTGGCTCTGGCACATCGGGCCTATTCAAAGGGTGATATGGATCAGGCCATGCGAATGGCCCGCCGAGCCAACCGGGCCTCATCCGAAACCAATAAAAAAACGGAAGCGTTCTATTTGCAGGCCCAAGCCGCTTCAAAACTGAATTGGACAAAAGAAGCCAAGGCCTATTTAGATCAGCTATTATTACTGGATCAAGAACATACACAGGCCCTCTTGTTTCGTGGCGAACTCGAATATCAATTGGGCGAACATCAAAAGGCGTTGCGCGATTTTGACGCAGGACTCCCCCTGGCTTCCGAAAGTATGTCTTCCAAAACACAGGCCTATTTTCTGACGAAACGCGGATTAACTCTCCTGGCGTTAAACCAGATCGAGAAGGCCCAAAGCGATGCACTTATGGCATTAGAATTGGCCACAAATCTACCCGAGGCCCACGACCTGATGAGTAAAGTCTCTGAAGTAAAGGGAGATATCAAAAAAGCGCTTGATGAATGCGAACAGGCCTATCAGTTATCCCTCGAGAAAGATAAACGGTCGTTTATGACACCGGAAGGCCGGAAATTATCCGACAGGCTGCTGAATTTAAAAGTGAAATATCTCCGGTCTCAATAAAATCCGCATTCGCTGGCACAGCGAACATCTGCGGCCATCCTGTTTTTATCTGCGGCCAGACGCTTGTCTCAAGACTCGCGACAATGACGCCAACCTTTGTCTCTCAGAGACAGACTTTGAAGCACTTTCTGGAAAGCGTTAAATAGCAGATAACCTTTACGATTGGGCAGCCCACCAGGCAATAGAGGAGTCAATGCTAGACCACTACTGCTCCTCATGTCCCAGCATACAATTACATATACACGCTGTTTGGTGATTCAACGTAAATTACTCTCAGAATAATCAGTACATAAGACTCCAAACAAGTTAAGATCACCTAAAATGCTTCAAGAAACACGAAGGCACCACAAAAAGTAGTCGTGATAAAGAAGGGCTAGACATATGGCGGTAAAAACAGGTTTTGACAATGAAAAGTATTTGCAGGAACAGACGGCAGCTATTCTTAAGCGTGTCAATCTGTTCAACAATAAGCTGTATCTGGAATTTGGTGGAAAACTTCTGTTTGATTATCATGCGGCACGGGTACTTCCAGGCTTTGACCCAAACATCAAAATGCGTTTGCTGCAGAGAATCCGTGACAAGATAGATATCATTCTGTGCATTTACGCTGGGGACATAGAGAGGAAGAAGGTGCGGGCTGATTTCGGGATTACCTATGATGCAGATGCACTGAAAACAATCGATGACTTCAAGGAATGGGGCATCGAGGTTACGGGCGTGGTCATTACACGGTATGCAGACCAACCTTCAGCCAAGATCTTCAAGAACAAGCTGGAACGGAGGGGAATAAGCGTTTATACGCACAAATGTACCAAAGGTTATCCTACGGATGTTGACACCATCGTAAGCGACGAAGGGTACGGAGAAAACCTACCGATAAAAACCACACATCCCATTGTCGTTGTGACCGGACCCGGGCCGGGCAGTGGCAAACTCGCCACCTGCCTTTGCCATTTGTACCATGAATACAAAAACAAAAACGAGGCCGGATATGCCAAGTTCGAGACCTTTCCCATCTGGAACTTACCCTTGAAACATAAGGTGAACATTGCCTACGAGGCAGCCACGGTAGATCTCAAGGATGTCAACTACATCGACTATCATCATTTGGAAGCATACAGTGAAGAGGCCGTCAACTACAATCGTGATATCGAGGCTTTTCCACTAGTGAAAAGAATCATGGAAAAGATTACCGGCAAGGAATCCTATTACAAATCTCCGACAGATATGGGAGTCAACCGTGCCGGCTTTGGAATCGTTGATGACGAAGCGGTTCAGGAAGCCGCGAGCCAGGAGATCATCAGGCGTTATTTCAGGTGTGCCTGCGAATACGCTATGGGATTTGTAGATAAAGACATACTGGAGAGGTCGGAACTTATCATGAATAACGCGGGTGCCAAGGTGGAAGACAGAACCGTGGTATTCCCGGCACGACAAGCAGCCCTGAAAGCACAGAAAGATGGCAAGGGCAATGAGGGTATTTTTTGCGGAGCCGCCATCAAACTCCGGGATGGAACTATTGTGACTGGCGTCAATTCTTCATTCATGCATGCCGCGTCGAGTCTTGTTATAAACGCCACGAAGCACCTTGTCAGTTTACCGAAAAAGTTACATCTCTTGCCTCAGAATATTACAGATTCTATACGATTCCTGAAGAAGGAAGTCCTGAACGGAAAGATGATTAGTCTGGATCTTGAAGAGACATTAATCGCCTTGAGTATCAGTGCCATATCGAATCCTGCCGCCCAGATGGCGGTCGAGCATTTGAAGGAGTTGCGGGGGTGTGAAGTTCATATAACTCATATTCCCACAATCGGAGATGAGGCTGGACTAAGAAAGCTGGGTGTGAATCTCACGTCAGATCCTGATTTTTCCTCAAAAAGTCTTTTCATTAACTGAGAGGCCCGGAGAGACTAATTGATGAATGCTACGCTTAACTGCCCCTGAGGGCTAGGTTATAGATACCGGATGTCTCCCTGGGACGCTTTGGCACAGATCCGCACTGGACCTTGACAGTACCGACATTTGGCAGTGCCAATGTGGTACAACCACTCGGCAATCCTGCGGCCTTGACAGTCAATGAGTGGCTCACACAGGCCAAGACCCTGTTCAGGACAGGCTTTGTAGAGCTGTATAACACGCATACCTCGCCCGTGCGAGCAGATGATTTGTTCTTGACGAATGACACACTCGACCTCATCAGCGACCCCATGGCACCCCTGAGCTTTGTGGGGGCCGGCGGTTATAGTGTGATTGATAAAGGTGCCCTGTATCTGCCCTCTGATGGCCAGAAAAACGTCATCACACTCAATTCGTTTGAAGGGGATGTGATTGACAGTGTCACAAGCTCAGTACTGCCGGAAAATGTGGCTGAAGGTCGCAGTCCAAATGGATCAGCGCAGGTGCGTATACTGCCCCTGCCAACGCCCGGTCTACCGAATCCCGGAGACGGTCTGGCCGTCAACACACCACGGGTTCTTATCCCTCAAGACAGTGACAAACGTGCCTTCATTCCCACAGGCCCGGAGGACGTCAACGACCTCTGGCGCAGTATGCCCGACTTCAATGACCTGAACTGGCTGGTCGGCTCAGGCACCCCGGGTGGGGTGGGGTATGAAAATGGCAGCGGCTATGAAGATTTCATCAGCCTTGACGTGCTGAATCAACTCCGGGGCAAGGCCACGAGCTGTTACATTCGACAGGTGTTTCACATGGATGCTCAGGTCCTGGCCGCACTCACGGACATGCGATTCAAGATCCGTTTTGACGATGCCTTTGTGGCATATATCAATGGTGTGGAAGTGGCACGCAGCCACTTTACAGGGGAGCCTCAGTGGGATTCTACTTCAGACAATAACCATGAGGCATCCGGCGCAGACTTTGATCTGGACCTGGACCTTACAGAATTCATTAACGCGCTCATGCCAGGTCAGAACCTGCTGGCCATCCATGGACTCAATGCGAATTTCACGAGCTCGGACTTCTTGATCCATAGCACACTGGAAGGCACCAGCACAGACATTATCCCGGAACAGACCTATGACACTGCCCTGGCCCAGTTGGCAAGCCTTCGCGTGTCAGAGATCATGTATTATGCAAAACAGGGCAAGGCAGGTGACTACATCGAACTGGCCAATATCAGTGACATGCCCTTGAATCTCACAGGGGTGCGCTTCACACGGGGCGTTGAGTACGTGTTCGAGACTCTGGAACTGGCACCGCAACAGACTGTGGTCATTGCGGACAATCCTGATGTGCTGAAGCAGGCTTACCCGGATCGTCTCATTGTGGGGCCCTTCAAGGGAAAACTCAGCAACAGAAAGGAGACGATCACGCTTAAATTGCCTACGCCCCTTGACGCTGCGATCCAGAGGTTTGAATACAATGAAGATTGGTATCCCACGACAGATGGCGCAGGCCAATCGCTCAGCGTCGTGGATCTTGGGGCAAACCCGGCAACCTGGAATATGGCCGAAAACTGGCAGGCCTTACCCCCATCTCCAGGAATCCTGTAGAGCTTATCTTGCAGACTGAAGATGGTGACGCATTTCGCTTCGCGATGCCACATAAATGCCCACCAGCACAAGTATGTCCCCGATGCCTGTCATCATGGAAATGGTCTCGCCAAGAAATACGTACGCCGGAAGGCCTTGCAGAAGCCCGTGAGAAGGCAACTGCAGTGGCGGACAAACTTGAGCACATGAAACTGCCAAAAGCTGCTGAAAAGATCCGTGAAGGCATTGAAGAAACCCTGGTGTACTACAACTTTCCAATGGAGCATAGACGTCACATCTGGACCAATAATCCTCTGGAACGCCTCATGCGAGAGGTCCGTCGATGCAGTCGCGTCGTAGGCTGTTTCCCAGATGGCAACAGTGCCTTGATGCTGGCCGCAGCAAGACTCAGGCATATTGCTGGTACCCAATAGGGTACGAGGCGGTACATGGACATGGACCATCTACAGGAATTAAAAAAGGAGCAAGCAGCTCAATTGCAGGACGCCGAGGCTTAGTCCGATAACTTTTCCACCCCCATGGGGGTGAAGCAGACACAGGATGCCCTGACCAATGAAAGAACTCTAAACAAAAGCGCGAAAGATTCTTAACACTACCAATAATGGCAATCACAACCAGGAATTCGATGAGTGTAAACGCTTTCTTTCGGCACATACTGAATTCCTTTCGAATTCGATTATTCAACCGTTATGGCATCGAGCTGTAAGCCCAAAACAATATCACTGCTGCCACTGCTGGTCTGATGGACTTCCACGGCGATAGTATTATTGCCCTGTACAAGCAGAGACGGACTGAGTTCAAAGGACCCTTCAATACTGGCATCACCCACCGTGGTATCAACCAAAGTACTATGTGTCACATCCCCTGATGGCATGCCAATACGAAGGGCTTCCTTCCCATTGACATAGATGATGGCCCCGTCGTCCAGGATCGTGTACAACTCAAGGGACATCAACTTGGACGGATCAAGGTCCAGTGTAAAATGCGTTCGGAAATAGTAGGTGCGTGCTCCAAGTATCAACGGTGTGTTTTTTGCACCTGGCAGACTGCTGCTCTCCACATAGAGCAGTGCCTGACCTGCGGGCCAGGTGCTGTCATTATATGAAGGGCTGACCCACGTGCTGTCCAGGGCCTGATCGTCCTGATTGTACGACCAGGTCTGTTCATAGGGTACAAGCGTTTGTTCGCTGACGATGACCTCTGGGCCAGAGGCATCGCCGGGATTGGACTGCCCGGGCGTGGGCACAGAGAACCATTCAAAGTTGTGGCTGCCATTGGGCGTGCGTCCCATGGAGATGTCTGGCCATTGCGGGCCGAACAGGACCGAATCAATGAGATTCAAATCCGGGTCGATCAGACCAATCATTTCACCCTCGGCTGAAAGCTTGAATGGAAGATATCCAGGGTCAGCGGTGCCATCCGTGATCAAGAGGAGCACACTGCCGCCTTCAATCAGGGTCAGTGGCGGTAACATGGCCAGCGTGGGTTGCCCCAATGGATTGTCAGTGAGATAAAAACTGCCCAGATTGACAGGCCAGGTCGAAGGATTATGGAGTTCAATGAAATCCTCGGTCAATGTCGTGCCCGGAGAGGCCAGCCACTCATTGATGGTGACATCGCGGGGATTGCCTGTGGATCCAGGCGTGTTGGCCTGGCCTGGTGTGGGCACAGTCACACGCCACAGACGGTCTGGTCCCAACCTGCCCACAGCCCGGTCAGGCAACTGATGGCCGAATTGCAGACTGTCGACCAGCACATCATCCAGGAACAAGTAGATAGTATCGCCTTCGGAATTCAAGATCAATCGGTCGGCCAGCGTCACTTCTAGGAGAGAATCCGGTTGTATGTCACCTGCTGGAAGTGTGAACTGTTTTGGCATATCTGTCGTCTGAGACAGACTGATGCGCTGCCCAGAGAGAGACGTGGGGCCGTCGTAGTACAGTTCAACAAAGGAGGACATAGCCCCATCCACAACAAGAAGTTCATTCAATTTCAGAGTGACATGGCCCGCTTGAGTCTGCCAGATCCTGGAGCCAGTGGCATGGTCCTGCCATAGACCAGCCGAGTTCTTTCCCACAGCATAGACCTGATAGGATTGATTCTGTGGCAGATTGTCCAGGACAATGGGGTCATGCACGGAGCGTTCTTCACTATACACGCCATTGGGATCATTGAGGCTGTACACATAATGCGTGATACCAGGCCCGCTCACTGACACCATGGCAGAGGTGCGCCACGTGCGTTCTGAGGGCACATTGGAAAAAGTCAGAGACGAAGCACCTCTTGCACCGATCGATGTGCCACCCACCCCTGCCCCGATGGCTGGGGACAACAGATCCAACGTGCCATCCAAAGCCATCATGGGATCTGTTTCTACATTCTGGATCCCCAGACTGGACCAGGCTTCGGGCAGGATACAGTAATCCACGTTCACTGCAGCGGGACCATAATTCGGGTTGGGATCCTGGAAGAAATGCTCAAACACCGAGCCATTGTTCCAGAACAGGTTGTTGATAAGCTGAGCCCCATAGCCTGCGCTGCGTGGAGGATTTCTGTAGGGTTCACCAAAGCTAATCGCAGCCTCGGATGTGTTTATAAAGGTGTTGTTCTGCGCGACCATGGCACAATCTTCCTTCAAGAGAACCCCGTAATCGTTATTCAGGAAGATATTTTCCGACAAGTTGATCTGGGCAGAGTGTCCACCGCCCTGTCCTGTGGCCACTGCACTTGAGTCGCCATCGGAGGTGTTGTTCTGGTGAAAATTCATGAACAGGTTGCCCTGGATATGGGCATCTGTGCCGTCCAGATCCAGACCGTCGTCAGGACCGCCTAAAAAGACACAGTCGTAGCATTGCATGATGGGACCCGGGCGAACGCCACCGGAAAAATCAATGATATCACTGTACCCTAACACAGAGCCAAATACGCAACTCTCAAAAACGAGCGACTCATCGCCGGACAGACCAGTACCGTGAACGGGCTCAGTGGCCACAGACGGGAACACACAATGTCGAATCGTAGCATCAGGATGATGCAGTTCAAGCACCTGGCGCCCAGTACCGCCAAATGTCACGTGATCCAATAACACAGTGGCGTATTCTATAGCCACGGACATACCCTGTCCGTCACCATATTCAAAGTCCACATAACAGAGGCGGTTGTCCTGGCGTGTGTGATCCAGAAGCAGGCCCTGCCAGGCGGCATTTGCCCCAGGCATTCGAGTCCAGCGAATGGGCAAAGCCTGCGTGCCCAGGGCCTGAATACATCCACCAGACTGGACAGAGACGCCCGAATTGGATTCAAAGAACACCGTGGTACCTGCTTCAAGGGTCAGGGTCACGCCATCAGGCACGGTCAACATGTCAACCACACGATAGGGCCCGGCCTCTGCAGTCAGCAACGTATCCTGCCCAAGCATGCCTACCAGATCTGCAAACATTTCCATTTGATACCCAATATCAATGGACGTGCTGTCCAGTAAATGCCCTGAGCCACTGGGCCCATCAAAGGTCTGAGCGGTAATTCGATTGATCCCTGGCAGGAGTGTCATGATGCCCTTTTTCGGAGACAAGCCTAGCATTTCTAGGTCAAAGCTGATGTCACTGCTGGTATAACTTGCCTGATGAATTTCTACGGCCAAGCGGTTGGTTCCCACCACAAGCAGAGCCGCATTAATGTGAGTGAAGTCATCATCCCCTGCACTGGTGGCCCCGCCAAAATACTGTGATTCGCTAGTTGTGTTCCTTGGGGTTGGTGTATAGTAGTCAATGGGGCCCTGGGGCATATTGGATCGAGCGATTTCCACGCCATTGAGATACACAACGGCCCCGTCGTCCCGCAAAATAGAAAGGGCCAGCGTGGCAAATTGTCCAGGGTCAGTGACCTCAAATTTATGTGTAAAATACGTGGTCAGGTTGCGTTGAGTGCCTCCAGAGGAAGGATCTGCGTCAATGGACCCCACCACAGTGGCTTCACCGCCATCACCATAACCGAGTTCTGCAGGGCCCTGGGCCCAGGTGCTGTCATCGATATTGAGGTACCAGTCCGGACCAAGATCCGTGTATTCATCAAAGTATCGCCAGACCGATCTCTTGCGCACCAGTGTGACAGGGTCTTCCCACTGACTCATGGTCCATGAAGCACTCAAGGGGTCCCAATAAGCTTCGTGGCCGTTAACAAGAATCGAGCGTGTTGGCACCGGATCGGCTGAGCCGAACAGAACCACAGACTCCTCAGTGGCCTGAAACACACTGTTTTCTATGGGCGACATGGCCTCCAGAGTCAGGCTGGCTTCAATCATTGGGCGTATTCGAGCAAACCGATTCTCTGCATAGCTGATCATATTGCGAAGTGCTGAATCAGGAATACCTTCGAGATTGAGCAGATCAAAGACCTGTTCAAGCCCTTCAGGTGACAGGAGTGTATCCATAAATTCTTGGAGATACCCATAGTACTGAGACCCCAATGCAGGTTGGCTGACCAGGCGCGCCAGGGAGGGCAGATTCCAAAATCGCAAGGGATCCGTATTGTTGTCCTGGAAAATGGAATCTATATCGTGCTGAATCAGATAGAAACGGGGATCACTCGTACCTGCATATATGTAATAGTCATCCGGGCTTCCATTGGCCAGCGTGGTTTCTGTATTGCCCAACAAAATATTGAGGGCCAGATACTTTAACCAGGCCTCAATCTGGACACGGGAACGCACGTCATTGAGATACGTGTCATCCGGGCTTTCAGTGAGCTTGTATGTCAGGTCATACAGATCGGACCAGTCATCCTTGGCTGTATTTGATTTCTTGAAGTAGTTTCTCCTGTAGATGCCAGGAGAGTCCCCTCTGTACACCAAGTCCGCGCCTGGACTCTCGTCTTTCATACATTTGTACACATTACCATTGCTATCGTCAGGGAACTGACGCGCTGCAAAATCCTGGTTAATCACCTCCACATGGGCATAGGAGCCATACATACTGTTGCCTGAGCGAGCATGGTTTTGGCCATTAATTCGCACCTGCACAAGCTTTGCTTGCCCCACAGGCAGACCAGCCATTTGGAACAGGGCGCTGCCAATGACCTGGCGATATCCGTATTGCGAATTAATATTGATGGCCGTGACAGAGTGCCAGGGTTCGTCACTCTTGAAATTGACCCGCATATTGTTCGGCCGTCTGGTGCGCGATCCATGACCACGATTTCGTACAGACACATTGTATCGCAAATCCTCTGACTGACCTTGAGCACTCATAAAGGTGATATTCATCTGGGCGTTGCTGTTTTGCGCACCGCCCCCACCATCTCCGATGTCAGCCAGGCGACCTCGTTCCATCTCAGTCATGATCACATAGTACACGGGCTGATTCGCAAGCCCGCCCGGACCCAGATGGTCCCAGTCATCATTGACCTGATACAGAGCGTTGGTGACCTGTTGCTGGGTGCCATCAATGATGGCTGGCGAAGGCCAGGTCTTTGCCAGAGACTGGGCATTCTCGGCGTGGACAAAGAACTCCATGATAGTTCCGGAAACCTGCGCAGGAATGGACGCCTCAAATTTGTGATTTCCTGCATCCCGCATCTGAATAGGTGTATAGGAAGTCTGATCGAACGAGGGATACGTATCTGCGCCCTGATACTGACTTTGATCCACGCGATAATACAGGATCACACGGGTCAGTACCGTGTCCCCGGAATCAACCGTGGCAGTCACCTTTACCTCGTCCATCGAGGTGGGCAGGCACGGTGATTGCTTCACGTCCTTGATCAAGGGCACGAGTCTGACATCTGCCACGGAATTAACCTGACCAGGCGTGCCGTCTGCATTCACACTGGATGACCAGTTTTGTCCGTAAGTATTGGGCAGTGCAGAATTGATCAATTCAAGAGACCGGCCATAACCGTCATGGTCTGCCTGCCAGAACCAACCCCTGTGCCCGGAGTCTCTGGGGCCGAGAACGCGGTCGGCCCAGTCTCCCTGATCTGCATAGGTGAGACGGTTGACCACCGACCCCATGCCATCCACAAGTTGCAGGGTCTCGCCATGATTACTAAGGCCACCAATCCAGGGACCATACACAAAAGATAAGCCATAATATTGCTGCACTGCTTCAGGATTAAATGCCACCACCAAAGTGTCGCCAGGCAGCAGTTGCGTCGGCTCTGGCAAGATATAACTCACACCCTTGGTCAAGGCCCACCCGGACAAATCTGCAGTAGCGTTGCCCGCATTGTACAACTCAACAAATTCCAGATCTGGATCTTCAGGGCGTTCGCCCTCAACAGAAGGATTATACATGATTTCAGAGAAGATGATCCGAGCCGAACCGTGCGCATTGGGTTGGCCGGGCGTGGCATACCTGGCAGCATACCACTGATTTAAAACACGATCAAACACCCAGGATACATTGTTCTGCTGAGCCGGATAAGTCAATGTGTCAATGGGTGTACTGTCAGTATCAAACAGACCAATCTGCCCGCCTGACTGGCTCAGTTTGAAATTGGTATGTAAAGACCCCTGGTTTACATCGTTGTCAGCCCAGACCACAAGATGCCCCTGTGGAGGCATGGTGGTGACATTCGCCTGATTAACAGGGAATTGCCAGCGATTGGGCTGAGTCAGATCATCTGTGAGAAACATGCCACCCACATCCACCGGCTGATCCGTGGGATTATACAATTTAATCCAGTCATCAAAATCGCCCGCAGGGTCTGGAATCATGGAATTTGAGGCCATAAACTCGGATATTTGCACAGGAGATTGACCCTGAACCGAAGGTGCAAGGGATAATACCGCCAGTATAGTGCCAAAACATACAAAGAGAATTGAAATAGGTTTTCGAGGATGGGCATATTGTATCATAGTTGTCTGGCTTTCATAAGATGACATACTCGATACGTTTCTGACTGTTTTAACCTGAAAACTTGCCTACCTCAGCGACCGCCAACCAATCCTACTGACGCTCTACCCAACATATCTTAAGCCCAGCAGAGCTTGAGTTTTTCAGGGACTACCAAAGTATTTTCTCTGAAGTTGACAACCTCTCTGATGTCAGATTCTATGGTCAATAGAGAGACAGAGGCAACTGACGCACACACCAAAATGCCACGCCAGCTAACTTGATCACCTGATAAGCCTCCAAATTTTAAATCACCACACGCAACGGGTCCTCCTCTCAGAGATTCACCACACAGTAAATAAACAACACACCCTCCTTGAGGTACTCCAACACTCAATTACCATAATACTCAGAGATCACCCATTTTTCAATAGTCGTCCCTGAAATATTTTCTAAGTCCATTTGTAATCAGGCACATATGGGATAAACCAGCGTATTATATTCTATGACCACAAAACTCGGTTGGATTTAGTGCTTAGGGCCGCATTTTGGAACAAATCTGTGATGATTTTCGGCAGATCTGGTTACTTAATGAGGCGGCGCATGACAGCAGGGATTCTTTCTGAATTCTCCTGCAAGCTGTTTAATTCCTCACGGACTGCATTGACGTCAATTTCAGAAAAGCGTGCTTCTAAGGTCGTATTGCCATTGACCAGAATCTCAAGATAGTCTTTGTTTTCCAGATTCTTAACCAGCGGTGTATCGGCCAACATGGTTCTCAGTTTCTTATTCATCGAATGCGTACCGCTTTTTCTGCGGCAAGACCGTTTGATGTCTCGAAAGAATCGCTCTAATAGATTATTTGTTCTTTGCGGTTGAAAGGTCACTTGACCTTGAGAGGTATTCACCTCAATGGGATCAGCGAAGAGTTCATCCCAATACAGGTCAATCTGCTTTATCATCTTGCCATAATCGTTGTCTTCCTCAAAGCGATTATTCTGTATGAGCCAACTGCGAAAGTGCTTAACATCTTCTTCAACGCTTTTGATGTCAGTTTCTTGGCCATCGTCGTTGAGGCCCTGCTTGCTACCATCAACGGTGATACGCATGGCATCTCGTAATGTGTCAAATACTTCGATCTTGCTCTCGAT
>CAZBTJ010000105.1:0-20097 GCA_964494325.1 uncultured Pirellulales bacterium | reverse complement strand
AAACTACATAAAACATTGGCATGATGTGTATGGTTTGCTTTATTATGTATATGTGTGTAAGGTTCCTATTGATTCAATTATAAAGTCTGGAGGAAACATGAATAAAGAAAAATGGTTATGGATTTTGGTTGTTGTGTGTTTCTTATGTGTATCTCATGCCATGGCAAAGGTTGGTGCGTCCTCGCAGGTTGAAGAAATTATTGTTGTGTGTAAAACCCACTATGATTTGGGGTATACCCATCGCATTACCGATTTAATTCCTCATTACCGCACAAAGATGATTGATAAAGCGCTGGATACCATGGATGCTTCAACCGTTTTGCCCAAAGAACAGCAGTTTATCTGGACGGTACCGGCTTGGGTACTTGCTCAGGTGGCCGGGGATTGGCCTGGGCAAACACCCGAGCGAAGAGCCCGTATTTTGGAGGCCGTTTCGAGTGGACGAATGGTTCCTCATGCCATGCCGTTTACACCTCATTCTGATGTAATGCATCCAGAAGACATGGCACGCGGCTATGTCTTTGGTTATCGGGTTTCAAAACAATTTGGCTTGCCCTTGCCCAGAGCTGCGAAGGCGACTGATGTGCCTTCACATGGTCGCATGATGGCGACCTGTTTATCGAATGCCGGTGTGAAGTTTATGCATATTGGGTGCAACTGGCCGTCTTCGCCCATTGATGTACCACCGCTGTTTTGGTGGGAAGGTCCTGATGGATCCCGGGTACTAACGTTTTATTCTGTCAAGTACGGAACCGTTGATCCCAATCCTCAGAAGTTGAATATGAGATCCGGTCTTGGAAAAAATTTCTTACCATCAGAAGGTTGGCCTCATAAGGTCTGGCTGGCACTTTATGTCACAGGGGATAACCAAGGTCCACCCACACATGAAAAGCTAGCGACTTTCTTTGACGAAGTGGCAAAGAAAATGCCTGGCGTGAAGATCCGCATGGGACGTATGGAAGAGTTTGCTGATGCCATTTTTGCCTCAGGTGCCAAATTGCCTGTGATTAAAATGGAAACTCCGGATTCATGGATTCATGGATTGATGTCCGATCCTGGAGGCACCAAACTCTTACGGAATAGTCAAACCTCGCTTCCTATGGCCGAATCACTTAATACGCAGCTTGGGTATTGGGGCGCGTCATCCGCAGATATTTCAGAAAAAATGATCTCTGCCTATGAAAATAGCAATTTATATTCAGAGCATACGTTTGGTCGTTCACGCAGCCCCAAAGCCTATGGTCAAGCATTTAAAGACTTAGATCCCAAGTCCTATCAACAGATTGAATTGTCATGGGTAGATAAGGTTGGATATATTGAAAAGACGGATTGTATTGCACACAGGCTGATGGCAGCGAATTTGAAAACGCTTGCTACTGACGTTTCTCATGGCGGCAGTGGTATAATGGTTTACAACCCATTGCCTTGGATGCGATCAGGTTATATTAAGGTGCCTGGTCAAGACAGTGCCTATGTCTATGCGAAGCATGTACCGGCTTGTGGATATAAGTTATTTAAGTCAACCAAACAAGCTCCCCCCCGGACGCTTGATGCCATGGTCATGGAAAATAGGTACTATAAGATCGTGCTTGATCCTAAGATCGGTGGCATGACCTCCTTGATAGACAAACGCTCGGGACGTCAATGGATCAACGCCTCCAAAAATCAAGCAGTGGGCGCTTATCTCAATGAGCGTTTTACCTATGAGCAGGCGCAGGAATATACACGGCAATACCAACGCGGGCGCGGTGGAAAGAACTGGTTGCACTGGGGAATTACTAAACCAGGCATGGATTCAGTTAAGGATGTCCCTTATAGAGCCGCCTCCGCAAAAAATGGCACACTCACGATCCTACGTGATACCGCGGGTCAAACAGCCACCCTGGAGATGCCAGCTGATCCTGCTAATTATCTACAAGCAACCACCTTAACGGTTCGTTTAGAAACAGATCAGCCCTACATTGATCTGGAAATAACCATCAAGGACAAGCCCAAAGACAATTGGCCTGAAGCGGACTGGCTTTGTTTTGACTTTGATATTAAGAAGCCTCATTATCAAGTAGGGCGTCCCTTGGGGATGATGGATCCGGTGACTGATATTTATAGTGGTGCCAATCGGCATATCTACTCAGTGGGTACAGGCGTGGCGATCACCGATGCTGATGGCAGTGGTGTGGCACTGTGTCCGCTGGATCATCCGCTGGATCATCCGCTGATCAGTCTTGATCAACCTGGTTGCTGGAAGTTTACGTTGGATTTTATTCCCAAAAAACCTTCGGTTTATCTGAATCTCTACAATAACCAATGGAACACCAATTTCCGTTATTGGTATCCAGGGACCTGGTCTTCACGTGTCCGACTGTGGACACTGGATGCCAAGGCGGATGTCAAAGCGCAATTGGGGACCAAATCGCTGGAAGCACGCTTGCCACTGGTTGCGATCGCACCACAAGGCCGGGGCGGTAAGCTTCCTCAGCAAGCCAAAGGCTTGGCTGTATCACGCCAGGGTGTTCAGGTCACCGCATTTGGCCAGGACCCCTATGATTCAGGTAAAACGCTTTTACGTCTTTGGGAAATGGCTGGCCAATCAGGGCCTATTACTGTAAAATTACCACAAGGGGCCAACTATAAAAGCGCCATACCCGTTAACTTAAGAAGTGAGTTAAGCGGATCAGCTATATCCATTGACTCGGGTACTTTTACAATTGAATTAGGGGCCTATGCACCGGCCAGTTATCTCTTAACTGAAATGGGAAAGGGTAATGTGGTGGCGGCCTCCAAAAAATTAAAAACAAAGGAGTAAGTTTGAGAAACAGAGTATGTATGGGGCTAATAGTGTTAAGTGTATTGTTTAGTACACATGGCCAAGCTCAAACTGAGCAAAATACCCAGGTTGAAGAGATTGTCATTGTCTTTAAAACTCACTTTGACATTGGGTATACGGATTACGTTGAATCCGTGTTGCAGAATTACAGTGGGCCTATGATTCAGAGTGCGCTCAGTATCATGGATAAGACGCGTGCGTTGCCTGGAGAAAAGCGATTTGTTTGGACACTCCCGGGATGGCCTATGCATGAGATACTGAAACGGGCTGAGCCTGAGACAAAGAGTCGGGTGGAAGAAGCCATACGGAATGGTTGGTTTGCAGTGCATGGTTTGCCTTTCACGTTCCACACCGAAGCCAGCGGCCTTGAGGATTTAGTGCGAGGGCTTCGGTTCTCTGCAGATATTTCGCGAACGTATGGTCTGTCTTTGCCAGAGGATGCCAAGATGACGGACGTGCCCAGTCATTCCTGGGTGATCCCAACCCTACTAAAGCATGCAGGCATCAAGTTTTTGCATATTGGTTGTAATCCAGCATCACCGTCCCCGGAGGTTCCCTTACTTTATTGGTGGGAAGGGCCGGACGGATCGCGTGTGATGACCATGTACTGGGGTAAGTATTATGGCACAGATTTGGTGCCACCTTCGGATTGGCCCCACAAGACCTGGTTGGCGATTGTTCACACCAATGACAACCAGGGAGCACCTACGCCTGAAGAGGTGGATAATGTTCTGATAAAAACCAAAGAACTCGCTCCACAGGCCAAGGTTCGCATTGGTAGAATGTCGGATTTCTATGACACCCTCATCAAGGAAGCACCAAAGCTCCCTGTGATTCGCGGTGATATGCCTGATACCTGGATTCATGGGGTCATGTCCATGCCCAAGGAGGTTAAGGGCCTTAGAAAGACGCGGGACGATGTGTTTGCGTTAGAATCTCTCAATACGTTACTTAATATCTGGTCGGTTAAGCAACCAGATGCTTCTACAAAGATTGCTGAAGTTTATGAACAGATGCTCCTGTTTGATGAGCATACCTTTGGTTTGGCCATGAGTCATGGTCACTCCGGGACCTGGGCCTATGGCGATGAGTTTAAGATCCAAAAAGCTCAAGGTGTCTATCAACCCATTGAGCACGCCTGGAAAGAAAAAGGAGATCACGTTTGGCAAGCCCAAAGGGTTGCCACGTCGACCTTGCATCGTACCTTGCATAACTTGGCCTATCAAGTGGAGGTGTCAGGTCAAAGAGTCGTGGTGTACAATCCTTTGCCCTGGCCACGGACCGGTATGGTGACAGTTTTGAGCGGATCTGGCATCAAAGCCTTGAAGGATCTCAGGACCGATGAGATTCTTCCAGTGACTAATGAGGGCAACGTGCTTCAGTTCCTCGCTCGAGATATACCTTCCCTTGGATATTGCACGTTTGTCCCCAGTCAGGCGTTGCCCCAGAACAAAGAGGATAGGCTTTTTCTGGATGACACGAGACATGTCATCGGGAACAAGCACCTGGAGATCACCTTAGATCCGGTGAAGGGTACGATCGTTTCTCTGATAGACAAACGGACCGGGGAAAACAAAGTGAACCAAACAAGTGAGTATGGTTTTGGGCAGTATGTGTATGAACGTTTCAGTAAGAAGATGACGGATCAGTATGCCAAGGATTATATCAAGGGGGGATGGAATTGGGCCTATGCCCAGCTGGGCAGGCCCGGTTTGGATGACACGCCGTATGAGGTGGCTTCCGGAACCAAACCGAGTATCACCTATACAAAAACTGCCACTGCTGTGCAGGCCCAGCTGTTATTCTCTGCAAATCCAGACATGCCACATACGTATAGCATGACTGTGACATTGAACAAAGAGATGCCCTGTGTGGAACTGACCTGGAGCATTCTCGGCAAATCACCGGAGCCCTGGCCGGAAGGTGGATGGATCAGTTTTAATTTCAACGTACCCGATCCAGTCTTTCGTTTGGGTCGCTTAGGGGCTATTGTTGATCCTACTCAGGACTATGTCAAAGGCACCAACCAAGATTACAGTTTTTTGAGCACCGGCCTGGCCGTGGTCAACAAGCAGGGCCAGGGTATGGGTGTCTGCTCTCTTGATGCCCCGGCTGTGAGCCTAGATCGACCGGGATTATGGAAGTACTCCCGTGATTTTGTACCTCAGCGTGCCAATGTCTTTTTTAATCTGTATAACAATCAGTGGAGCACTAACTTCACGGAGTGGATCGAAGGCTCCTGGTCGGCTAGGTTTACGATATGGCCCATCAATGAGTACAGCCATGAATCTGCAGTGGTCACGCCATCAGAAGAGAGTCGTGTACCGTTGTATGGGGTGCTCACCTCTGGCTCAGCGGGGTCGCTTCCATTACAGCAAGCGGGGCTGTCCCTCTCACGTGCGGGTGTTTTGGTCACTGCATTTGGCCCGAATTCGGACGGCGAAGGCACGGTGTTGCGACTCTGGGAGCAGGCAGGGCAGTCCGGGCCTTGTACGATTCAACTGCCTGAAGGGCTCGATCTGACATCCATTCAACCGATCGATCTGCGTGGGCGTGTCATGGGTGAAACCATGCCTGTTCAAGATGGATCATTTTCTGTAAACTTGCAGGCGTTTGCTCCGGCTAGTTTTCTAATCAGTCATGATGATTGAGTTTACAATGAAGAAACGTGAGTTGATAAAACGGTTGATCAATGGTGAACCCGTAGAACGTTGCGGTTTTTGGCTAGGCAACCCTCATCCAGAGACCTGGGATATTCTACATTCCTATTTTGGCACAACGTCTGAAGAACAGCTTCGTCAGCAGCTCAATGATGATGTGCGTTGGATTTGTCCCCAGTTTTATGATGATGTCTACCAGGACCCCAAAGGGCGGCAACTGTTTGACGCATCCCTTGATCGAGAACAGCACAGAACCTCGCCTCTGGCTCACTGCACAACCCTGGAAGAGGTTGAGGCATTCCCCTGGCCTGATCCAAAATATCTGAACTTTGATGCTTGTCTTGACGATCTTCGCAACGCTGGTGACGTGTACCGTATGAGCGGTTTTTGGACGTGTTTTTATCATAACATGGCGGACCTGATGGGTATGGAAGAGTATCTGGTCAAGATGTACACCCATCCTGATATTGTCAGCCGGATCACGGATAAGGTGTGCGAATTCTACTATGAGGCCAATGAGCTGTTCTTTGCTGAAGCAAAGGATCTGGTTGATGGTTTTTTCTTTGGCAATGACTTTGGTACCCAGCAGAGTCTGATTTGCGGGCCAAGGCAATTTGAGCAGTTTATCCTGCCCTGGTTCAGCAGATTCGTACAGCAGGGACATAATCACGGGTATCAGGCGGTGCTGCATTCCTGCGGCGCTATATGTGATGTGATTGAATCGTTAATTGAGACAGGGGTTGATTGTTTACATCCCTTACAGGCCAAGGCAACAGACATGGATGCTGATACGCTCGCTGAGTTATTTAAGGGACGTGTCACGTTTATGGGTGGCATTGATGCACAGGATCTGTTGACCAATGGGACCCCTGCGGAGGTTCGGGCAGATGTTCAACGTGTCAAAAAACTACTGGGTTCTAACCTGATTGTGAGTCCCAGTCATGAGGCGATTCTTCCCAATGTGCCACCTCAAAATGTTGAAGCTATGGCCCAGGCCGTATTTACTGAAGGAGATGATTGGTGACATTTGAACCGGATTACAGACACTTTGTCGATGCCGTCAACAATAAACGTCCCGCGCGATTGCCTCTGTATGAGCACATCATCAGCCCCACGGTCATGGAGTCTATCTTGGACACACCCTTTGCGGCTCTGGGGGCCGGGGACAACCGCGATCTGACTGAGTTCTCCAAGCAGTACTGTCGTTTCTTCAAAGAGATGACCTATGATGTTGTCTCCCTTGAGGTGTGTATCACGGAGATTCTGCCCGACGGCGGTGCATTGTACGGTGGCAAACCTGGCCCCATTCAGACTCGATCTGATTTTCAGAATTATCCATGGCATGAATTACCCCACCTGTACTGGCAGCATGCTGAACGCATGTTTGAAGCGATTGCTCAGGCCATGCTCCCAGGCATGAAGGCTGTGGGGGGCGTGGGAAATGGCGTCTTTGAAATCGCTGAAGACCTGGTCGGTTTGGAGTATCTCCCCTTCATGCAGGTCGATGATCCTGATCTGTACGGGGATGTCTTTAATAGAATCGGTGATCTCATGTTGACGATATGGACCAGGTTTCTTCGGCAGTATAAGGAGACCTTTGCCGTCTGTCGTTTTGGTGACGACTTGGGGTTTAAATCATCCCTGCTCACCAATCCACAGACCATCCGAGATCACATTTTGGCCCAATATCAGCGGGTTATCAGTACCGTTCAAAATGCAGGCAAACCTTTTCTCTGGCATTCCTGCGGATGCATTTTCGAGGTTATGGAGGATGTGATTGCTCTGGGTATCAATGCCAAACACTCCAACGAAGATACCATCGCTCCCTTCTCCCGCTGGATTAATGACTACAGCGACCGCATCGGTCTGATCGGTGGTTTTGATATGGACTTTCTGTGCCAGAAGACCCCGGACGAGATCTACAACGAAGTTGTAAAGCAGGGCACTGAGTATCGTAATACTGCAAATGGCTATGCCCTTGGGTCAGGCAACTCCATCCCAGACTATGTACCGGTGGACAACTATCTGGCCATGGTCAAGGCCGCACAAAAGATACGCGAGATTGAGCGTGCTTAGTGAAGGCGAATTGCATAATATAATGGTGTCATAGTTTTTGTCTATCCTGTTTTGGGATGAGGAGTTGTTTATGTGTCGACCGAATATGGCTGTAGCACTGATTGTCCTGTTGCTTTGTATCACAAATGTTGATGCCGGAATAATAGAATCGAATTCGGAGTTGCTCAATAAGATTCAGCAGTATAAGGCTGTCTGGACAAGTCCGCCCGTTAGAACGCCGGCCAATCATTCTGTGGACGGGCCGCTTATGGGCAATGGTGATATGGGGGTCTGCCTGGGTGGGCCGCCGGAAAAGCTGCGGTTTTATCTCTCCAAAAATGATTTCTGGCGACTGAAGTCGAAGGCCAAACAATCCAGCCCGAGGGTATTTGGCACGCTGGATATCGCCATCGGTGCGCTTAAGGACGCGAGCTATCGGGTGGGACAGTCTATTGATGACGGCGTGATGACAGGGAGGTTCAAACGGGATGCCCTATCAATTGAAATCAGAAGTTGGGTCGCTGCTACTGACAATGTGCTGCTCGTTGAGATGTGGGCAAAAGGAGGCACTGCGTCTGTACAGATTAAACTGACGTCTGCCAAAGGGGCTGACTCAGAGTCACAGGAAGGCCGGGATGGCACGGTCTTCTGGGCAGTCAGAAAATTTGAAAAGGATGTGGATATCCCCACCGAAGCAGCTGCGGCCATGAGCATACTGGGTGCCGAGAATTCCGCATTTACATTAACGCCCGGGCGTAACGTGACGCTGGCTGTCTGTATGGCCAGCCGATTCAAACAAACCCAACCTCTGGAACATGTCAAGAATTCCGCGGCAAAGATCGATTCACAGGCCATTGATCAGCTACTATTAGAGCATCAGCTGTGGTGGTGTAAGTACTGGAGTTTATCTTGGATACACATCGACGATCCTGTGTTGGAAAAAAGCTACTACCAGTCGCTTTATTCCATGGGGGCAACCAGCCGTGATCCAAAGTTTCCACCAGGCATCTTTGGTACTTGGGTGACAACAGACTCACCCAGCTGGCAAGGGGACTATCATCTGAACTATAATCACATGGCGCCATTTTATGCGTTGTATAATGCCAATCGATTAAAACAGGGTGATCCTCAGGACGCACCGATCCTGGATTTCAGGCAGCGGGGAAAATGGTATGCGGATAAGGTGACAGAGACGCGCGGCGTGTTGTATCCTGTGGGGGTAGGTCCTCTCGGTATCGAATCTACGTTTGAACATGACAACTACAAAAACTCCCCAAATCAGGAAAAGGGAGGGTTGTTCTTTCAGCAGCGTTCCAATGCTGCCTATTGCCTGGTAAATATTGCACAACGCTGGCGCACCACCTATGATCCTGTGTATGGCAAAAAGGTATATGCGTTGGTCAAGGATGTGGCTGAATTCTGGGAGGATTATCTTACCTTCGAGGACGGCAGATATATCATCTATGGCGATGCGATCCATGAAGGCTCGGGCCAAAACTCAAACCCTATCCTGTCACTTGGTTTAATCAACAACGCCTTTGATCTGGCACTGGATATGAGTCGAGAGCTTTCAGTGGACACGGACAAGCAATCAAAATGGAAACACATTATCGATCATCTCAGCGGATTCTCGACCCAGGAGAAAAATGGCAAAACAGTTTTTCGTTATACCGAGACGGGCACTGCCTGGTGGCGAGATAACACGCTTGGAATCCAGCAGATCTATCCGGGCAATACGATCGGGCTGGACAGTGAGGCCAAATTGCTTGAGGTGTCCCGTAATACCCTGTCTGTGATGAATCGTTGGAAGGATTTCAATGGGGCGAATAGCTTTTTCCCCGCGGCAGTTCGTGTTGGTTATGACCCTGTTGTGATTCTTGAAAAACTCACAGCCTATTGTCTGGATAGTTACCCCAACGGATTCAAGCTAAACAATCCACACGGCATCGAAAATTTCAGTACTGTGCCCAATACGATCAATATGATGCTTTGTATGAGCCATGTACCCGTTGGAAATGCTCATCTTCAGGGCATGGCACACGATAAGCCACAGGATCGCCGGGAAAGTCTCATTCGACTTTTCCCTGTCTGGCCAAAAGATAAGGACGCAAAATTTGAGAATATCCGCTGTTGGGGCGCATTTCTCGTTTCCAGCGAGTTGTTGGATGGCAAGATCCAGTACGTTAAACTCACCAGTGAACGTGGGCGTGATTGTACCATGGTCAATCCCTGGCCAGGCAAGGATGTGATAGTGTATCGCCAGAGCAAAGCCATAAAAACACTGAGCGGTGACCGATTTACATTTAAGACGTATCAAGGCGAACTTTTGATTCTGGGACCTCCAGAGGGTACGGGCCTACCCAATTTGCCCTAGATGTAACGGCATGAACCTTCATCTGGCTCGCGACTGGGTAGCCGATAAGGTGGCTGGCAATGACGCAATAATAAGTCGTTATATCCCGAGAAACTGGCACAAGACCTTGGCCGAAAATTTCAAGTTGCTTCCTCTCAAATATGCGGTAGAATTAGGGTTAATTCGAATTTCAGGACGCTGACATAAGTTCTTGAAATAATAAGTCTGGATTATTGAGTAGGACAAGGAGATAAGACCATGCTGAAAAAGGGCACAAAAGGGCTTGTGTATGTCACGCTGTTACTGTCACTTCTCGCTCAAACTGGGCAGACGGTTGAAGATAACAGACTCACCATCGCGAGCAATGGCACGGCGAATGTTTTCTCTGTAGCACTGGCCGAGGAATCCAAGGTCTTATGGCAGATAGGTAAATCCGACAATGACATGCGAGAGTTCGCCTTGTCGCCAGATGCATATTCCAAGTTTGGGGATCACTTTGGTTATGCGGACCAGTTTTTTGTTGTTGGTTTGTCTGATCCGGCCCAGCACTGGCCCTATGTGTTGCCTGGAGCCCAAGATCCCTGGGTCGGGGGGATTCATCGTACGATTAATAGATTGCCTATTTACTTTCAACTTAAGCACGTATCGTTGAATAGTGAATGTGTGTTTGTTATTGATTGCGTAGGTATCAATCCTCAGAAGGCGCCCACTCTACGTGTCGTAGTCAATGGGCACAACCATGAGTACCAACTTCCTGCTGGCCGGAGTGATGACGTGATTCAAGGTCGTGCGTCAGAAGGTGAGGAATATGTGCTGCGCGTTCCGATTCCAGCGTCTGAATTGAAGGTAGGTACCAATGAAATCCAGTTAATGAGTATTCGTGGTAGCTGGACAGTGTTTGACTGTGTACGTTTGGAAGGGACCGGTGTGTCATCGGCAGTGCCAAGTCCGACACTGATTCACTCGGTACAGGCTGCCAAGTTTTCGACGCAACAGGATGGTGACCTGTATCAACCGCTTTTGGTTGATGTGACGCAATACGAAACAACAGGATCGCTGACTGTCACTGTCCATGGATTACCGGCTCAAACTAAACAGCTTGAACTGGGACGTAGTATACTGGAGTTTGAGATGCCTGTCGTGGAAATAAACACAGCGACACCTGTATGCGTGCAAACCGGTACTCAGATTCTTCTGGAAACAAATGTGACACGTGGTCGTGTTGATGCTTTGGTGTTGTCTGATTACGTAGATCCCTTTATTGGGACAGCGGATTCACGTTGGATGCTCACGCCTGGTCCGTGGATGCCGCTGAGCATGGTCAAGATCAGTCCAATCAATCAGGACTGGCAGTGGAAGGGGGGCTATGAATACGCCATTGAAAACATTGCTGGTTTCGATCACATCCACTCCTGGACGATGGCGGGCCTGTTGATGATGCCTGTGACCGGTGCATTGCATACCCAACCGGGCCCTGCGCATGATCCGGACAAGGGGTATCGCAGTCATTTTGATCGCAAAACAGAAAAGGCTGGTATCGGTTTCTATGAAGTGATATTAAAAGACTATGATATCAAGGCCGAGTTGACAGCTACGACACGCGCAGCCATGCAACGTTATACCTTCCCTAAATCAGACTCGGCACGTGTGCTGATCGACCTAGAGTTTCCTGCGGAACATGGCTATCGAAATCAAGTCACAGAGAGTCGCATTGCACGTGTCAGCGATCGTGAAGTCGAAGGGTATTCCAAGTTTAAGGGTGGCGGTTGGAGTGGTTTTCAAGATTACGTTGTCTACTTTGCCATCCAGTTTAGTCGACCGTTTGCATCCATGGGAGGCTGGGTTGACAAACGCATCGATCAGGACACTGCCCAAGTCATAGGTCAAGGTGATGTCGGGGCGTTTGTGAACTTCGAGACCAGTGCCAGAGAGCAGATTCTCGTGCGTAGTTCAATTTCCTTTGTGAGTATCGATCAGGCTCGTTTAAATCTAACCGAAGAGATTATCAAACCCTTTGGTTGGAGTTTTGCAGCCATTGTAGAGAATCAGCGTCGGACCTGGAGTCAGCTATTCAAGCGTGTCGAAATAGAAACGGATGATCACCTCCAGAAAGTCAAGTTCTATACGAATCTGTACCGGGCCTTTTGTGCCCGTACGATTATGAGTGATGTGAATGGCAAGTATGCGGACATGTACGAGAAAACCCAGCAACTCGCTGATCCTGAGTCACCGATCCTGGGATGTGACGCCTTTTGGAATACCTTTTGGAATCTTAATCAACTCTGGAATTTAGTGACGCCGGACATTGCGAATCAATGGGTTCAGTCTCTGCTGGAGATCTATGATAAGGGTGGTTGGTTGCCTAAAGGGCCGGCAGGTGTGGAGTATACTAGTATTATGGTGGCCGAACATGCTATCCCGTTAATTGTAGCGGTCTATCAGCAAGGCATCCGTGACTATGACGTTGACAAGGCCTTTGAGGCCATGGTTCATGCTCAGACTACGCCAGCGATGCAACATCCAGCTGGAGGACATGTGGGTAATCGAGAACTCTTGCCCTACCTCAAGTACGGCTATATCCCAGTTAAACACGGTCATGCCTCTAATACCATGGAATACGCTTATGACGATTGGTGTGTAGCGCAAATGGCCAAAGCCTTGGGTGCACAGGAAGAGTACGAGATTTTCAGTAAGCGTGGAGAGTATTGGCGCAATCTGTATGATCCCAATGTGGGATTCATGCGGGCACGCTATCCGGACGGTCGTTGGTTAGAGAAGTTCAGTCCGTTTGATGGCAGAGGTGGCTGGGTTGAGGGCAATCCCTGGCAATTTACCTGGTTTGTCCCTCAGAATGTGCGTGGATTGGCAGAGGCCATGGGACGGGAACAATTCATACAGCGTCTTGATGAGGGATTGATCAAATCCGAACCCTCCCGCTTTAATGCCACAGGTGATCGTATGGGAGCGTACCCCATCAATCATGGCAATCAACCCAGTATGCAGGTAGCGTGGATGTTTAATCATGCTGGTGCGCCTTGGTTAACTCAGAAGTGGACGCGGTCAATTTGTAATCGCTACTATGGCACCGGCCCCAGTGACGGGTATCCGGGTGATGAGGATCAAGGTCAGATGAGTGCCTGGTTTGCCATGTCGGCCATTGGCCTGTTCCAGATCGACGGTGGTTGCCGCGTGAATCCGATCTATGAAATTGGGAGTCCCCTATATGATCGTGTCACGCTGAATCTGCATGACAAATACTATCACGGTAATACCTTTGTGATTGAAGTCAGGAATAACTCGAAAACAAATATGTATGTTCAGTCAGCCACACTTAATGGTAAGCCTCTCACTGGACCGTGGTTTTACCATTCGCAACTGGTTGAGGGTGGTAAGCTGGTGCTGGAGATGGGGCCGACACCGAATAAAACCTGGGGAAGCAGCCTGGAATCTGCTCCACCAGTAGGGCGTTAATAAACTATTGGAGTATGAGTATGAGTTCTTTACAGCGCGTTGGATTGTGATTTTTTGTTTTACTGGTCCTAGGTATGAATATCAATAGCTATGCACAGGATAGTTGCTGTGCTAGTCACGTAAAATTATTGCAGGGGTATGCAGCAACACGGTCCGGCATGGAGATGCAGTACGAGTCTGCGCACCCCAGTGTGCACACAGCTTTGATTATACGGGCCAATACTGAATTTGATCCGATTGAATGGGAAACGGAACCTATTCCAGTAAATTACTCTGAGCCCTTACTTCTATGTAAATTATGAAGAATTTCAAAAGTCTAAGAACTATAACATTGACCGCTTTCTTGTTGATGACCTCCTGCGTTATGGCAGAAGAGAATGTCCCAGCGTCCTACTGGAGCTTCGACGAAGGCCATAAACTAAATATCACTGGTTACGCAAAGCCCGTCACAGGTGTCCTGGGATCTGCTCTCAAATTCGATGGCTTCACGACTCGTGTAACGAGCAAACTGGATGAGGCTATCGATGTGACAAGTGGTTTCACTGTTGAGGGAACGGTGTGAAATGCAATTATTTTGAATATTTTTCGGCTCGCCACTGTGCAGCATAGATGGCGGAAGGTTCGGTCTTCTATTTTTCTTCGGACAGTACATCGAGCCCCCTTGTTCGATGTTACGGCGAGACATCCAAGGCCTTCAGTGGGTGATTTTTGCGACCACCTGAGTAGTTGTATGGCCGCAAAAATTGACTGGTGATGCATCATTTTAATGAGTCGTGATATTTCGAATGTCACATGGTATAATAGCGGCATGAAAATATACGACCAATCAAATGTAAGTAGCGAATTCTATCAACCCCTTGAAGATGCTTTGGAAAGATCTAACAGTAAACGAGACTGTAGAGACTACTCCGACTCGATATCTTTACGAGCTGGAGTGGGACGCATTATCGACGCTGCTCAATCGGGACGGGCATGGGTTCAACGTATTGGAATGCTTGGGATAGCGACCGTTTCTGTACGAAACTTTTTCCAGGCTTTGAGTAGTAAACGTAGGCTACGCCTATTACTCGAAATTGATCAGGATCTGAGAGAACAGGTTAATCAACAACTAAAAACATATGGCGATCCTTTTGATCAAATACCCGAACTGGATGGTTTTGAGTTATATGCCTCTGATGGGCACTGTCACGGGGCAAGTGCCCATGAAGACAAAATTGGGGGCAAGAAAAGACCCGTGAATCATATCTATAGTTTGAACCTTCGTAGTAATGCTTTGTCACATTTTGCATTAACTGAGCCTGGGAAAGGAAAAAAGAAGGAGCATGAAATAGCCGCTATTAAACGATATGGCGGCCCGGCTTTGCGTTACAATGCACCTAAAGGAACGAAAGTGATTCATGCTTACGATCCCGCTGTCATTGATTATAACGAATGGTACAAATGGAAACAAGGCAGTGGTGTCTATATCGTCACGTGTGAAAAATTGGAGGCAATTGGGGTCGGACCACACTAAGTACTTTTAAAACAATTACATAGCTCTGGAAACACGCCATTTCTAGGTCTTAAACGTCCCATTTTACCCCTAAAAAGGATCGTTTAAGAACGAATCCCCACAACCAAACCCTGTGCATGGGTCTGTCGTTGTCTACAGGGTAGGGGCGGCTCCCCCTGGCCGCCCGTTTTTCCATGTGAGTGGCAAAATATGGGTCATGTCATCTAGTTATCGCCATGAATTCTAGTCGGGTCATCCGGCTAAGAAACTTTGGAAAAAGCTGTGTAACTAAGGAAAAGACCCGGCCCCGGTATCAGGGTAGTTGGCCATCCAGTACGTACGAGAACTCTATCCCTTTTCCTAAAATCAACAGGTGAGCAGTGTCATCTCATGACAAGACAACCGCAAAAAGGGGTTTGTTAGCTAATGGGCACTGTCCCTTAAGAATTCCTCCCAGAGGCTGCGTTCGCAGGGAGTTCTGGCAACAACTTAAAAGTGCAAAAAGATGGACGTGGCTCCTATGGCTTCTCCATCTATTTGGGCCAAGCTGCTCCAAAACTGTCATCCCGCTTTACGGGCGCCACATGCCCATCTACAAAGACGCAGTTACCTTGGCCTGCTGACGTATCTGGGTGACCCCTCATGCTCCCTCGGCCCAAAAACGCCTATGGGGCATCAAGTATCGAATCGTGCATCGCCGGCCTCTCGACTCGTCCAGTTGCCTCACGTGGGCGGGCTCCATCATCGTTACGAATGGAACAACGTCGCATGTACATAGCACGATCTATTATTTGCAAGGCACAAAACCGACCTCCAGAGGGCAAAATACGCGTATATACATATACTGGGATTAACGTGCCGAATATGGAGTTTACTTTAGATTTTCTGGGACGTTCATGTTAACATTGTGGCGTTAAAAAGTGCAGGGATGCCTGAGAAAAGCGGTTAGATCTGTGTCTGTATGTATAGATAATGCGGAGGCATTCCTGGGTTTGCAGCCCAAGCGTCGATATGACCGCATGCAGATTGACTGTGCACCACAGATGATAAGGCATTAACACACTCTGTAGTGAGGTCTGAGTACTGGGAGATTGACATTTTTAATGAATATAACGGCAACGTGTGGTTTGGAGAAATTATGTTATGTCTACTCGACAAAAACAAGCGGTTGTTACGAAAAATGTGGGCTTTTTCATTGGCTTTTGTCTTTTATTTTGTTTGATCCTCCTTAGCCCTGGAGCCACAGCGAAGAGTTTGTATGTGGTTGGTAATTCGAATCGCGTGCAAGAAGATGTGTTATGGGTTTATGATGTTCAGCCTGATGGAAAGATTGTATTCCAGACAACTTCTTCACCATGGCATGATAAAGGTGCCGGGAATGTTAATGGGCTGGGCGTTGACTCTGATACCAACACATTGTTCCTGACGTTTAGCGGCTTTTATGATGCTGGCACAGTGGATAGTGAGTCGCTGGTGTTCAAGGAGTTCATCTATCTGGTACCCTGGGATGTGCGTGCAGGCGGTCTGGTCTATGACGAGGCGCGATCACGTGTTTATGTGACCGATGAAGAAAGAGATCGTTTGATCATATACGACTGGGTTCCTGAATTGCCAGCTTTGCACAATATTGGCGATGGCGCTTCTGAGGTGCTTCTCAGTGCACCAACTGCTGGGGCCATTGCCTTTGATTCAAGTCAGGAAAAGGTCTATGTGGCTTCTATGGATAATGGCGTCGAAGTGCTGAAAGTGGCTTTTGACCGAACTGAGTGGCAACTGATTGGCTCCATTGGAACGACTTATGAAGTTCAGACTTTGAGCGTTGATGCCAGAAATCAGTCTCTCTATGCAGGGGGGCGGGATACAGGGGGGCTGGAGTCGCAAGGAGCCACGATTACGAAATACAATTTGGCAACCGGCGATGAGATGCAGGCGATTGCGATTGATGGAGCCCACGCCGTTTTGTCATTGTGCGTCGATAATGCCACGTCACTCGTGTATGTTCTGGTAAAAAATCTTGAGTCGCCGCTCAAGACTGTCAATGTATATAACTCAGCTCTGCAATTGATTCAGTCAGTGACTGTAACGGGGGATGCACTTCAGTTGTATGTCCCAAGTACATCAGTAGGATATAATCCTCTGGATATGACCATCACACCTGTTTCTGGTGTGGCTCAAAGCAATGGTCAGTACGTGGCTGGGCCGGGCGCGGAAATCGAATATCAGATTTGTGTGACAAACTCGAATCAATTTCCAGTGACTGACATTATCCTGACAAACACGCTTCCTTCTGAGTTAGACTTTGTCAGGGCTCAAGGTCTCGGCAATGCTTTGGGCGTATTCGATGGGGCGAGCAATACTTACTTTTTCCACAATCCGTCCCTGAACCCGAATTCAAGTCAATGTTTTTCCATCGTTGCCCGTGTCAGGGAGGACGTCATATCAGGCACTGTTATCACCAATTCAGTGGCCGTTGATAGCAATGAGACGCCTCAATCAGGCGCCAGTGTAGATGTTGAAGTGGGTTACAATACGTTGGGATTGACCAAGACCGTGGTGCCGGACCCCAACTATCTCACAGTCGGAAACACGACCTATGTGGATGCAGGTGCGTATGTGACATATCAAATCTGCCTGAGCAATTTAAACAACACTACAGCAGTGAGTAATGTGCTGGTGATTGATCAATTGTCAGAAAACGTTGAATTTGTGAGTGCTGAGCAGGTGGGCTTGATAAGCTTTTACGATGCCGGTACCCACAGTTTCTCCTGGGCCTTCAATGCCATTGAGCCCAATTTTCTGGATTGTTGCAATATCACTATTCGCATCAAGGACAACGTGCCACCAGGTCAGGTGATTTCCAATGAGGTCATGCTGGGTGGCAGTGAAACATTTACAGTGACTGCTGTGGCAGATATTGTGGTCAGTGCACCGAATGCCACGAACGTCCTGTATGTGGATGCCAATGCCATCGACAACCCCGTACAGGATGGAACCGTGGGAAATCCTTATGTGGCCATCCAGCAGGCTATTGACATGGCTCAGGATGGCAACACTGTGGTAGTTTTGCCCGGTCTGTATGTCGAGTCCCTGAATTTCAAGGGCAAGGCTATCTGTGTGACGAGCCTGGTTCTGGCTTCCCCTGAGGTTTTGGCCCCCTTGGAAGAGCCCAATAGTCTAGGTGCGATTGACATTACGATTATCCATGGCAATTATGAGGGAACCGTGGTGGTTTTTGAAAGCGGTGAAGATGCCAACACTATTCTGCAAGGCTTCACGATTACAGGCGGCATGGCTGACTCGGGAGGTGGCATTCTATGTTACAATAGCAGTCCAACGATCAGCCATTGTGTGATTACTGGCAATCAGGCTACCCGTGTCACAGGCGGTGGTGTGGACAGCTACCGCAGTGAAGCAACGTTTATCAATTGTACGATTACAGGGAATCATGCGGCACGTGGGGGTGGGGGTGTATCGTCTGATCGGGGTGCAGATGTGTTCATCAACTGCATCCTCTGGGGCAATACACCGGATGCGATTATGGCGGTCGAAGAGGATGTGTCTTTGACCTACTGCACCGTAGAAGGTGACTGGTTCGAGACAGGCAATCTTGATTATGATCCAAACTTTGTGGCAACTGGATATTGGGCTCTGCCTGAAGATATGAATGTGCCTGCATCACCGGATACAGAGAACGCTGTGTGGGTCTCTGGAGACTATCACTTGAAGTCCATGGTCGGGCATTATGACATTAAGACAGCGACCTGGATGAGCGATGCGGTGAGTAGTCCCTGCATTGACGCAGGTGACCCCAATACCTCTTACGAATTTGAGCCTGTTCCCAATGGCGTGTGTGTCAACATGGGTGCTTATGGAGGAACTCTTGAAGCCAGTAAGACAACGCTGAAATTATCGTTACTCCACAGCGTTACCCTGGACACTGATCCGGGGTGGACTACGCAGGGCCAGTGGCAATACGGACGGCCCTTGGGTGGCGGTGGGGCCAATGGGCATCCAGATCCTTCATCTGCCTTCACTGGTCAGACTGTCTATGGTGTGAATCTGGCAGGCGATTACGATACTACCGAGGGTGAACCCTACAGCCTGACGGCTGGTCCATTTGACTGTCGTGGCAGAATCCATATGACCCTGCGTTTTGCGCGCTGGCTCAATAGCGATGCAGCACGATTTGTCCGAAATAGCATTGAGGTTTCTAATGATGGAGCTACGTGGCAGGTGATATGGGAACCACCCCGTGATTCTGAAACCATAGATTCCGCATGGCAGGTCCTGGAGTATGATATTAGCGCAGTTGCCAATCTGCAGTCTACTGTTTGGATACGCTGGAGTTATGAGGTCGTGGGGCATGCTTTTGCTTATTCCGGCTGGAACATTGACGATATTGAGATTTGGGGTATTTCTCCGACGCAGTTGTCAAACTATTTTGTGTATGGATGGAACAGTCTAACACGACAAGACTCTATTCCTTTGATTGCAGATGATTGGCACCCTGATGGTATCTTGCCTGTTCAAGGTTTTCGCTGGTGGGGCGCTTTTGATAATTGGACCAATGCTGAAATGCCAATCGATTTGCCATTGGGCTTTCACTTTGGTATATGGTCACATAATCCAACTCTGAACAAACCAGGATCTTTGATGTGGGAACACACTACTTCAAGTTGGGATTGGGTTCACACAGGACAAGTCCAGGACGCACAGGGACAAATCGGGGGAGAATCAGTATTTCAATTTACCTCTCTTGTATCTCAAGATGAGTGGTTCTATCCCAGTACAACTCCCAACACCGCACATTGGCTAAGCATTACTCCTATCTACACAAGTTCTGTCATTTCTGACACGCCATGGGGATGGATGACCCGTCAAACTGATGGCACGTTACCTGCTGAAAGAATTTTGGCTGTGAATAATCCGGCTCAATGGCCTCCTGTAGTTGGGGCTACTTATGTGGCCGGTTCTCCTGTTACGTATCCAGCACTAAAACATTGGGACGTTGCTTTTGAACTAATTACTGGCCAGCCCACCGGTCGATCTACAAGTAGCAACAATCTGTCAAATGCCATTGGTGATTTTCATGATGACGATCAATTACATAACCATAAGTCTGTAAAAGCCGAAATAGCAGTAGAGTAGCCTCTGCGATTCTTCGGGGTTGGATATTCGATGATGCAGGGCAAAATAGGGGTCATGTCATGTATCTAGTTATCGCCATGAATTCTAGTCGGGT
>CAZBTJ010000104.1:0-20098 GCA_964494325.1 uncultured Pirellulales bacterium | reverse complement strand
GGAGCAAATTATGAGCCGATTCAAGAAACTATCACATACTCTTTGGCATTGTCAAAGGCAGAACCGCGATTCGTGTATTCAATAAGTTCCGCACGCTCAAGAAAAAGCCGTACTGGGGTAACCATTTCTGGGCCAGTGGCTACTGCGTGGATACGATTGGTTTGGACGAAGAGAAGATTCGTCGCTATGTGCAGTACCAAGAAGCCAAAGCACGTCGTTCTGAAAGTAAGCAATCGAAGTTGTTTTAAATTTTGAATTCAATAGGGGACAACACCTCGCCCCTTCAAGGGGCAAGAGGCATTCTTATCCCCTTATAGGGGTAAACTCAATACCACCTCCTTTGGGGGTGGATATTTATTTCAAGAAGCTTCTCGGTTAATTTTCGCATTTTGAACTTAAGCTTAATGTGGGGTCGGACCTCAGCAAGTCCTTCTCTGCAATTAAGTTAGCTTGACAAATACCTCTTATTGGAGCCTTAGAAGCCCCATTTCACCCCCGAAATGGTGCTTCTAAGAAAACGATAGGACAATGTCATCGGAGCTTAGAGTACTCATTTTGGTATCAAAATAACATGTTTAAGACCATATATCGCCCCTTTTTGAATCTTAAGTATTTGTGGTTGCAAGAGATGCTGAGGTCCGACCCTAAGCAGCGAAGCAGCGAGACCGGCTACCTAATTCTGATCAGGTTTTCATGCAAAACACGGTATAATTTAGCATTAACCTCTTGACGTGAAAATACTTATATGTCATTCTCGAGTTGAAATAGAGTTTTAGAGAAATTGAGATAGGTAGCTGGCTACCTAATACACTGTTAACCAGATTACACCTACTGGGAGGTCAACATGAGCGATACGCAAGAGAAAGAAAAGCTGCCCATGAACGTGTTCGTCAGCTGGTCTGGTGATCGCGGTCAACACGTCGCAAGGACTTTACGAAAATGGATTCCATACGTCCTGCAGTCAGTAGAACCCTGGATGTCACACGAGGACATCGAACCCGGTACGCGATGGGCCAACGAACTCGCCAAGACTCTCGAATCCATCAACTTTGGCGTTATCTGCCTTACGCCGGAGACAATCAACACGCCATGGGTGTTGTTCGAGGCCGGAGCACTCGCTAAGGCTCTGAGTCACTCGGTCGTATGCCCGTACTTGATCGATTTAGAGCCGGAAGATTTGAAGGGACCACTGAATCAATTTAACGCCGTATTGGCTGACCGCGAGGGGACGCTTGGGCTCTTCCGGTCAATGAATAAGTGTATTGCCAAGAAGCACCGCCTTGATGATGCGCTTTTGGAGGAAACGTACTATGAATGGTGGCCAAAAATCGAGGCTGATCTGAACAGAATCCCAACCGCTCCCGGTGCGCACTCTATTCTCCTGCCGGATTCCGGCCTTGGGCTGGAGTATGTTTCGGAAAGCAGGGGTCCAGCCCTTGAGTTATTCGCGAAGCACCTGCACGCCGAGATTGATCGTGGAAACGGCGGGATTATCTCGATGGTAGGCACATCGATGAGAGGCTTTCTCGTCCCGGCAGGTGGTGGTTTCAATGCAAGCGATCTGCTCCAACGCGCTGTGTACGAGAAAGTAGAGCTGCGGCTTATGCTCGTAAATCCAATTCACGCAGATCTACGAGGGGCCTTCGAAGGAAGGCCAGAGGGTGCCATACCCGGAGAGATCAAAGCAGACGTTGGCGACCTTCGAGAGCTTGGAATTCCGAAGCAGTCTGTTCATTACTATGATGCTGGGCCAACAGTATTTGGAATTGCAACCAGCGACCGAATGTTATTGAATCCGTATCCCTCAAGTCTCGCGGCTCACGCTGGATTTACTCTCATCGTTCGGAAAACAAACCAACGAACCGACATTTATCAGCAGTACCGTACCTCGCATTTCGATAGGCTGTGGAAGGAACACTCAACAGAAGTGCCCGACAAGGACTGGAAGACTGGCGTGCCACCCAGGACGCGCCGTCCTCGGAAAGGCAAAACCGCTAAGAAGGCATGACTGGTTAACATCGGAATCCATTGAGACCGCTCGCAAGCTCGCGTCTCATGATTCCGGTCGTTAGGTGCTACAAGAGGAAACGTGAAAAGTAACAGGGTCGGACCAAACTAAATCATTTGGCCATATATAGTTAAGTTCAATGTCACTCAATATTATGTGCTTAGAAGTCCCATTTTGACCCCTAAATGGTGTGTTTAAGAAGAAACATGCCTAGAGCCAATCGCTATTTCATCCCAGGATACACGTGGCATATTACCCATCGTTGTCACAAGCAAGAGTTTCTTTTGTAAACAAGGACATGCTCAGGTCCGACCCGACGAGGACTTATGCTTTCGAGGACTTACTTTTAATACTACCAATGTCAAGATCAAAACCAAGTTCCTATCAGTTACAGAAGATATCTGTGTATGTGAATCTTTTTTGAAAGGGTGAGAAAATGACTATAAAAGGTGGCCAATGGTTGATGGTGGGGCTTCTGCTTGTTTGCCTAGTATGGGCGGGAGGTAGTTCGGTGATAGCGGGGTCCTTTTCTGGAGGGACCGGCCAAGTTGGTGATCCTTACCATATCACCACGGCTGAGCAACTGATTTCCATCAAGAGCGACCCCAATCTCCTGAACAAACACTTCATTTTGATGGCGGACATTGACTTGAACCCAGATTTACCGGGGGGAAGGGTCTTTGATGAAGCCCTGATTGGCCACACTGAGGCGTGTACGTTCAGGGGATGGTTCGATGGTAATGGCCATGTCATACGGAATATGCATATCCAAGCTCCGGACACAGGGGCAGTAGGAGTGTTCGGACGGATTGAAGACGCGACGATAATGAACATCGGAGTTGAGGATTGTCACGTCCAGGCAAAGGGGGCTGTCGGCGGACTCGTCGGGCAAAGCCATGGCAGCACCGTTATGTTGAGCTATGCCAAGGGGGTCGTTTCAGGCGAATCGAATGTTGGCGGGCTTATGGGAAGAAGCTACAACGATGTAGTGAGCGCATGTTATGCAGTAAGTTCAGTCACAGGGGGAAACCATGTTGGTGGGCTTCAAGGACACAGCCACCAGAGTACGGTTATTACCAGCTATGCTTGCTGTAGCGTGACAAGCGATGGCTATTTTGTCGGGGGGCTGATAGGCGGTGGCTACGAGCATTCCGCGTATCTCAGTTACTGGGACGTCGAAATCAGCGGCTTGAGCACAAGCTTTGGCGGTAAGGGAAAATCCTTTCAAAGTATGACGTCAGCGGCAACCTATCGTGGTTGGGGAGAAGAGGCCCAATGGACCCTGAATGAAGGGCGCGAGACGCCACGCCTGGCCTGGGAAAACCAATCAGGGCAGCCCATCGTCGATGCGCGCGACATCTATGGAGGCGGTACGGGCCAACCTCATGACCCGTATCAGATCTGGACGGCCCAACAGATGCTGAGTATCGGTTATTCCCGTGCTGATTTCCAGAGGTCTTTTGCGCTGATGACAGACTTCGATTTTGCTGAAATAGATCCCAATGAGATCATTCCCATTGGGACACTGGGGCTGCCTTTTACCGGCGTCTTTTACGGCAGGGGACACACGATTAGTCACATGCGTTTCCCTGTTGCGGGACTAAACTACGTGGGCTTATTTGGCTATATCAACTCCGTAAATGAAGGCTCCAATAGCCCTGCTGGGGAGGTGAGGGATCTGCATCTGGAGGGGATTGAGATTGGGGCAAATAGATTTGTTGGGGGGTTAGTTGGATTGAACAAGGGACGCATCGTATCCTGTTCCGTATCGGGTAATGTTTCGGGTGAGTACTTTGTTGGCGGTCTTGCTGGACTCAACGATAGCGGTGTTATTACCTCCAGCTATGCCGATAGCCATGTGGATGGGGGTGCCTATCTGGGTGGTTTGGCGGGGGGCAACAGTGCCGGCAACATCGTCTCCAGCTATGCCACTGGCAGCGTAAGCGGAGGATACGCGGTCGGGGGATTGGTGGGGAGTAACCGCGAGGGAGCGGTTATCACCAGCTATGCGACTACTCATGTTATCGGGGATTCCATTGCCGGCGGTCTCGTGGGCAATGACGCGAGTGGCGCAGTGTATCTGAGCTATTGGGATACCGAAACGAGCGGTATGGAGACGAGTGAGGGAGGGCAGGGGCGAACCCCAGCGCAGCTGCAGAAACAGGAAACATTTCGAGGCTGGGGCAATGACATGCAATGGACCCTGGCGCCTGGGCAGGATACACCGCGTCTGGTTTGGGAAGGTCGCCCGGGCCAGGTGATCCAGGACGATCCTCAGCCCTATGATATCGGTACCGGTGATCCCAATGATCCGTATCAGATCTGGACGGCAGCCGATCTGACGGCTATAGGGTGGTACCACGGTGATTGGGATAAGTGCTTTGTGGTGATGGCCGATATCGATGTCAACACCATCGATGCCAATGAGGTTCTACCCATCGGATTAAGGGGATACCCTTTCACCGGATACTTTGATGGTGAAGGGCACACGGTATGGAATTTCAAATGTCAACTGGAACAGGCGGACAATATTGGTTTGTTTGGCGCCGTCGGTGTCGATGCTTCGATGGTTGATGGTCCAATCGGGGAGATAAGAAACCTTCAACTGGCCAGCGTGGAGGTTGTGGGAAAGGGCTATGTTGGTGGCATGGTCGGATACAACGAGGGACGGATCGTTGATTGCGGCGTGCAAGGTGATGTTTATGGGAGTAGTGACTTTGTAGGGGGGCTGATCGGTTTTAACAGCAAGGGGGACGTGATCTCAAGTCTTGCCGATTGCCAGGTCTATGGGGATGACTATATTGGGGGATTGGTAGGGTACAACCGGGAGGGTCGTATTCTCACAAGTGCTGCGTGGGGAGATGTCCGTGGCGATGAGGATGCTGGAGGCCTGGCCGGCAGTAACGGCGGTATCATCACCCAGTGTTATGCAACGGGCGACGTCAGTTACGGTGAAGGTGTCGGTGGCCTGGTTAACTATAATGGAGGGACTATCACGGAATGCTATGCGGCCGGAAATGTCACAGGTGACGAGCATCGTGGAGGGTTGGTATCCGGCGGATCCAAGGACAAGGTTCTTCGCTCCTTCTGGGACATCGAAACCTCCGGTCGCTCCGGGAGCGACGGTGGCATTGGCTTGACCACGGAAGCCATGCAGACAGCACAAACCTATCTGGATGCAGGCTGGGATTTCGCCGGTACTTGGATGATCTGCGAAGGGTTCGCCTATCCTCGTCTGCAATGGGAGCAACGGGGCTGCGCTTATGGAACCGCTTCTAGACAAGACGGCATCCAAAGAAGTCGCTAGCCGCAACAACAGGTTCCCGTAATATTCGGCGTAATATTCGGGGCGTAATAGGACATAGGGGTCGGGGTTTAATTCATGCAATTGTCCATTTATAAGCTCATTGATTGTGCTTCTTGATCCTGAATTAGTGAGCATTAGCGTAGAATTAGTGGTAAAGTAATTGGTTGATCTGTTGTTATTCGTTTAATATCTGCCGTTGCCATAAGGATCAGAGGTTACTGGAATCAAGTCATGAAAAACACCCTACAGACACAGACAAACACCTATACCCAACTGGTTGAGGATATTACGGAGTTGTACGGTTGCGCTAGCCGGGCTTTGGTGGAGGCTTATTGGCAGATTGGTAAGCGGATTGTGGAGCAGGAGCAGCTAGGCGAAGCGAATGCGGTGTATGGGGATCATCTTTTGACGCGGCTTTCGGAAGATCTGTCTGAGACTTTGGGCAGCGGATTCTCTAAGAGAAATATCTACAATATGCGACGGTTTTACCTGGCTCATGAGGAGAATTTGCAGCTGGCTGCAAAATTGACGTGGACTCAGCATGTAGAGTTGCTGCCCATTAAAAACAAAGGAACCCGTCGAAAGATCGAACGGAAGATTGTGAGTCACCAGTTGTCCAAGCAGCAAATCAGGGAAGCGGTTCACGAGCTAAATCAGTCGAGTAGTGAATCTTCTGTGATTCGGCTAGCGGTTGTGCCATCTCTGGAATGTGTTCGCGGTCCTGTGCATAGCTTTGGGTTGGTCGATAAGGCGAAGGCTCCTTACCCCAGGGGGATGGTTGTGGTGGACTGTGGATTTAATGTTTGGCGCATCGTTTCGCGTCAACAGATGCCGCAGCTTGGTCAGGCGTCCTATACCTATCCTGCACGCGTTGAATCTGTGATTGACGGTGATACGATCTGGGCCGTGATTGATTGTGGATTCGACACCTTCGTGCGTGAAAAGCTTCGCTTCAATAAGATTGATACACCTGAACTTGGCACTACACAAGGCGAAAAGGCAAGGCGTTACGTGAAACGTGTACTCACGGCGTCACCCCGCATTGTGGTGCGTACCCGTTCGTACGATAAATACGCCCGGTATCTGGCGGATATCTTCTATTTGCCAGGTGTCAGCTCATATGAACGTATAGCTTCAGACGGCCACTACCTCAATCAAGAACTGCTTGATAAGGGTTTGGCGCAGCCGATGCGGTAAAAAGCTGTCAGCTGTCAGCTTTCAGCGATCAGCTATTTGGAATTTTCCTAAGTCTTATTGGCTACCGCCCTGTGCGACCCTCTTCAGAGAAGTTAAGAGGTGAAGAACGTAAGAAGGGTTCTTAAAAAAGCTATCAGCTGTCAGCGTTCAGCACTCAGCTATTTGGAATTTTCCGAGTTTTATTGGCTGTTGCCCTGTACGATCCTCTTCAGAGAAAGTAAGAAGGAAAGAACGTACGAAAGGAAGAAGGGGTTCCTAAAAAAGCTATCAGCTTTCAGCTTTCAGCATTCAGCTATTTGGAATTTTCCGAGTTTTATTGGCTACCGCATTGTCAGACCGTCTTCAGAGAAGCTAAGAAGTGAAGAATGTAAGAAAGGAAGAGGAGATTCCCAAACCCTCATACTTCACGCTTCACACTTTACCCTTCAGCGAAGCGTCCTACCTTCCTGTCCTCAGCTTTCAGGTTTCATCCCTCATCCATTCCTCCAGTCCCTTCACACCTCAGCGAAGCGTCGTACCTTCCTACTTTCTTAGCTTCTTGCCCTCATGCCTTCCCACCGTCACACCGTCCAACTGTCATACCGTCACACTGTCACACCGGTAAACTGTCCCCCGAAGTTGAGCCGGAGGCAAAGTCCCTTGGGGGTGACTCAAAAGAGCTGAAAGCTTCCCTTGTTATGCCTTACACCTTCGGCTTTTAGTATCCTTTCTTGCAAGCCAGGCTGACACCTTTTTTTAAAAAAGAAAGAATTCTTGTTACATCCAATGTGAAACTTGGACTTGATCTTTTGAGATCGGGATGTGTTGTCCTGTTCCGGCGATGTTTTTTGACTGAAATTGCGGTCTGAAGAAACAAGTGTGGACCTGGATCATGGAACGAGGTAATCACGGTATAATCTGTGTTAAACACGTTTTGGTGCGAATGATATTTTTTCTTTGTGTTGGCGTGGCCAGTGTTTTCGACTCCGAAAAATGCGGCTAAACCGTAAGAGAACCACCTGGAAATGCTTTAAATGTTTCGACTACTAAATGTATTGTGGTCCGACCCTCTTTTTGATATTATTGAAGACATTATTGAGCCGTACTTTGAAAATGGAAAGGGAAAGCGATGAAATCGATATATCTTTGCTTTATTGCCTTATCAGCGAGTTTTGTAAACACTCATGTCCATGCTTTAACTGTGTTGGAACCTGGGTATATAGTTGAAACATATGCGACGTATACAGAAGCCAATCTAAGAAGAACTCCCAAATCAATGACATTTGGACCCCATGGAAATCTGTATGTATCTAATTACTTCACGGGCACAATCTGGCGAATCACACCAGATGGCGAAGCGCAACCGTTTAATACAAATCTAAGCGGCCCCGTGGGAATTGTTAGGGGGCACCATCCCTATGGCGAGCAAATACTCTATGTGATCAACTACAGAGCATATAGTTACAATACGCAGGCGGGCTTAAATCAAACAGGCGTATATACCCTCAGTCTGGATGGCACTGCTGAACAGTTTTCAAGAACGATTATGGATCCCGGCGCCATTGCCATTTGCCAAAACAACACCTACGATCATGCCATGTTCATGAGTACTTCGAGTAATGAGAATCTTTGGAAAGTGGATATACATGGAGAGCTGACTCCGTGGGGAGATTGGCCTCATCCAGCCAGTGGTACTGTTACGAGCCTGGCCTTTGATGAATTGGGGTCTTATGGAAAGTCGTTGTTTGTCGGCGGTGCATTTGGTGATGATGATCCCGATATTAGTGGTTTGTTCTCACTTGATGAGATTGGCCAGGCAACTCGATTCTGTGCCGACTTGGCGGAAACAGAATATATTGCCTTTGACCAAGTGGGCAATTTTGCTCATCAGCTATTCACTATCAGTCGCGATGGTTTTCCAAGTGATTCTAAGATCTGGTATGTTGATGAACAAGGTAAGGCTCATTTATTTGCCACGACATGCAAGAACCTTCACCGTGGTCTGGCTTTTGATGAGGAAGGTGCTTTGTATGTAGCAGAATATGAGAATGATATTATGACGATCAATAAAATCACTGGCCCTCAAACATGTCAAATCATTGTAGAGGAGATAACCAGTGAGGTAGAAATGGCATTAAGCCGTATTAGATTACAGGCATCAGGAGCGAGGACGCTAACCCTTTTTTGGGGAGATCGGATTATCTATCAAGGTCTTATGACGCCGAGAGCCACTCCCAGAACCTCGAATCCTGGTGTGAGGCATCCATTAATTGTAGGCACGAGAAAATGCAATGAACTAATCCTGTCGGCGACTCAAACGGGCAATCAGGCACATACTTTCCTTCAATTGAAACTTAATCCTCAAAGCACGCCCAATTCAATGATTGAAACCGCCGTTGTATCCGGCAACTCTGCTGCAGACGTCATTTTACCTGACATCTACAAAGGTACGTTTCCATTGGGCAAGACTGTTGAGGTTGCCTTCTTTCAAAACCTGATTGTGGCTGTGCGAATCGACTGAGACAATCACAGATACCCATAATTTGCCTACGGCATCACTCCATATCGTGGTGCGCACCCACTGGTACGATACCCGCGTTGCTAACTCTGCAACGCGGTTTTTTTATGCGCACTCTGTTGGAGAAGCTAAGAAGAGAAGAACGTAAGAAAGGAGGAAGAGGTTCCTAAAAAAGCTCTCAGCTCTCAGCCGTCAGCTTTCAGCACTTAGCTATTCGAATTTTCCTAGTCTTATAGGCTGTCGTGCCGTCCGACCGTCACACTGTTTCACCGTTCAACTGTCTAACCGTTTTACCTTTTCTTCACACCTCACACCTCTCCCTTCACACCTCAGCGAAGCGACTGCCGCCCTGTCTCACCGTCAAGCAGTCTCACTGTCCGACGGTCTCTCCGGTAAACTGGCCCGCGAAGCGGTTCAAAATGAGCTGAAAGCTGATGGCTGACCGCTGAAAGCTTCCTTTGTCCTACTCCAATGTAAGACTATTTTGCTGGGAATGGGAAATGTGGTAAGATAAAGAATTGTTTTCTTTGTTTTGATATGAATTAGGGTTGTGTTCGATACTCGAAGCCAGTCCGGTTCTCCGACAGGCTCCTAAGCTCTGTCTTCAATGCTGATAATGTGACGAGGAGGAAGTGCCTAATGTGTCTTAGTTCTGGCTACCGTTTTCTTTGGGTGATATTGATGTGCCTGGCCATGAATGTTGGCTTGGTGCGTGCCGAAACTGTGGTAATTAATGAGTTTATGGCCAGTAATGGCAGTTCAAAGCCGATTGAGCAGGGCGAGTTAATTGATGAAGATGGCGATTCCTCGGATTGGATCGAGATCCAAAATACCACTGATCAGGCCATTGATATCAGTGGCTGGTATCTAACAGATGATGCTGCGGATCTGACCCAATGGCAGTTTCCTGCCGGTCTGATACTGGAGCCCGGGCAGCCTCAGATCGTCTTTGCTTCAGGAAAAGACCGATCTGACCCTGTATTGCACACAAATTTTAAACTGAGCTCGGAGGGTGAGTACATCGGCCTTGTTTTGCCAGACGGTCAGACCGTGGCCCATGAATATACGCCCCAATATCCTGCTCAGCTGTCGGATGTGTCCTATGGACTGGCTGAGCGACAGGTCTCACTGGTGCACCCCAGCACGGCCTTGACGTATCATATCCCTGGCCCTGCGGATGCTGGTCTGGACTGGATGTCTCCGGAATTTGACGATGGGCAGTGGCATACCGCATACACAACGCTGGGCTTTTCAGAAACAAAGACCCTGGTCCCTCTGGATATTGGCCCTCTGACGGTGCCTGGATCTTATGTGGTTAATGAGGCATTCCATGTGCTTACTGCGGGCGGCGCCGGGTTGGGGTTCTCATCTGATGCATTTCAGTTTGTCTATGCGATGCTCAAGGGCGACAACGAACTCAGTGCCCGGATCATCGCCATAAGTCACTCGCCAGCGTCTGTCAAGACCGGCCTCATGGTGCGTGAGAGCTTGAGTGCCGAGGCAAAATATGTGGCCCAGATGGTGACACCAGACCATGGCGCTGCATTCCAATACCGTGCCTCCACAGGCGGCTCCTCGATTTTGTCACCCGGGGACGCCACGTTGACTCCGCTCTGGGTGCGAATTGTCAGGCAAGGGTCAAAGGTGTATGGATATATCAGTGACGATGGCACGCAGTGGCGTCTACAGGGTGTCAAGACTGTGGCTATGGCGGAAAATATCTATGTCGGTCTTTTCCAGACAACCGGTTCGGATAGTACACTCACAACAGGGATTTTTGATCATGTTTCTTTTGGATCGAACGCAGGCGCCTTTTTGCAGAAAAACATGATGGGCACCCATGCCTCGTTGTGGACGCGAGCAAAATTTGACATTGATGAGATCGATTCACACGATTATATGTCACTGCATATGAGACATGAGGATGGTTTTGTGGCCTATCTCAATGGGGTCGAAATTGCCCGGGACAATTATACGGGATCGCCGCAATGGGATTCTGTGGCAGATAGCAATCGTCCTGATGACTTAAGTCAGGAGACTGTGGAGTATGATCTGTCCTCTTTTACGGATCTGTTACAGCTGGGCACGAATGTCCTGGCGGTTCAAACACTCAATGACAATGTGGCGGATCCCACCTTTCATATGTCACCTCAGCTTGTGACACAGAGTGAGGGACCTCTGCCCCAGTATTTTGAAACAGCGACACCTGGGCTGCCCAATGAGGCTGGGACATTGGGCGTGGTTCAGAATCCCCAATTCAGTGTAGTCCATGGGTTTTATGAGAGCCCTTTCGAGTTGGAGATCTTGACGAATACACAAGGTGCCTCAGTACGCTACACAATCGATGGCACCGCACCGAGTGCCGTCTATGGCCAACTCTATACAGAGCCCATACAGATCTCCACCACCACCTGTATTCGGGCCATTGTGTCCAAGCCCGGTTGGATGTCCAGTAAAGTCAATACGCAAACTTACATCTTCCTGGATGATGTGTTGCAGCAGCCAAGCGATCCTCCTGGTTTTCCGACAGAGTGGAAATCCAACTATTACAAATGGAGCTATTCGGCAGACTATGCCATGGATCCTTCTATTGTTAATCATGCTAACTATGCGAGCAGGATCAAGGACGACTTAAAATCACTCCCCACGATGTCCCTGGTCATGGATCAATATGATCTGTTTGATCCCAACACGGGTGTCTATGCCAATACCAATCTGAATCATCCCGGTGGTGTGGATTGGGAAAGGCCCGGGTCTGTTGAACTGATTCAACCAGACGGCAGTCAGGGCTTTCATATTAATTGTGGTGTGCGCGTTGTGGGCGGCTGGGGGGCCAAACCGGAGTATCGCAAGCATTCGTTCCGGCTTATGTTCAAGCGCCAGTACGGTCCCAGCAAGTTGAGTTATCCTCTGTTTGGGCCGGATGCGGCTGATGAGTTTGATACGGTGACTCTCAGGGCCAATTTCAACGACTGTTATGTGGCTGGGGGAAGCAATTCTCAATATATACGCGACGAGTTCTGTCGTCGCCTGCAACTGTCCCTGGGGCAACGGGCCGGGTCTGGCACGTTTGTACATCTGTATGTGAATGGCCTCTACTGGGGGCTCTATAATCCCGTAGAGAGACCGGATGCAGCCTTTGCTGCCACCTATTTTGGTGGTGACAAGGAGGATTGGAATGCGTACAACTCAGGGCGCACGACCGGGGAAAGCACAGGAGAATCATGGAGCGGTATGTTGTCTGCCGTGGGAGAGGGCTTTAGTACGGCTGAGTCGTATCAGCACATCCAGGGAAATAATCCTGACGGCACGCCCAACCCGGAGCATATTCCGTGGCTGGACATGGAGAATTATGTGGACTATATGATCATGAACTTCTATGTCGGAAACCGGGACTGGCCAGGCCATAACTGGTATGCGGCGTTCAACAAGATGGACCCCACGGGGTTCAAGTGTTTTTCCTGGGACGCGGAACATGTCATGGGGCTCAACTCAGATCTTAATGCCAATCAAACCGGTGTCAGTGGCAGTCTTGCCACACCTTATGCGCGCCTGCGGGTCAACCCTGAATTCAAACTGTATTTTGGCGATCGCGTCCACAAGGCCTTTTTTAATGGCGGCCCCTGTTATGTAGATCCAGCGCATCCCGAGTGGGACCCCCTGTACCCAGAGAGAAACCAGCCTGCTGCCCTGTATGCCGACCTGGCCGATTGGGTAGAAAGCGGCATGGTAGGCGAGTCAGCCCGCTGGGGTGATGTGCGCGGGGGACGTTACAATCTGGACGATTGGAAACAGCGTCGCGACTGGCTCCTGCAGACCTATCTGCCTCAACGTTCTGCCATTGTGCTGAGCCAGTTTCGTCAGGCAGGCCTGTACCCCAGTGTTGATGCCCCTATGTTCTATTTCAACGGGGCCACTCGTCATGAGGGCTATGCTGATACCGGTGACCTGCTGTTCATGCTGGCACCTCAGGGTGATATCTATTACACGCTGGATGGGACTGATCCCCATCGTCCGGTTGTGCCACAGATTCTCAACGCCAGCACGCTTGTGCCTGTCAACGCCCCTAAAAAGGCCCTGGTGCCCACAACCAGTATTGGCAACACCTGGCGTAGCAATGTGAACTTTAATGATACAGTCTGGCTGAGCAGTCATGATGCAAAAGGTGTGGGATACGAACGCAATTCCGGATACGACGCCTATTTTGACATGGATGTTTTGACGCCAATGAATGGCCGAAATGCAAGTTGTTATGTGCGTATCCCCTTTATTGTTAGCAGTGCTCAATTGGACGACCTGAATTATATGAGTCTGAAAATGCGGTATGATGACGGATTTGTGGCGTATATCAACGGGATTGAAGTAATGCGTGCCAATGCGTCAGGCACACCCTCTTGGAATAGTACTGCATCTGCGGGCCATAGCGATGGGGCCGCTGTGAACTTCGAAGACTTTGATGTCACAGACCACATAGATGCCCTGCGTGCAGGCGATAATCTATTGGCTATCCATGGGTTGAATGTCTCTGTGACCAGTTCTGATTTTCTGATAGGTGCCCAGTTGGTGTCCGGCACATTGGACATAACGGGTGACATGTTTTCTCCCTCTGCGATTCCCTATACCGAACCGATTGCCTTAAACAAAGTGACGCACTTAACGGCACGTGCACTCAACGGCAGTACCTGGAGTGCCGTGCAAGAGGCCACGTTTGGCATAAATTCCGTACCCGAAAATCTACGACTCACTGAGATCATGTATCACCCAATAGATCCCAATGCTGAATACATCGAACTGCAGAATATCGGGCCGGACTCCATCAACCTGGATAGGGTGGAATTTGTTCGGGGCATAGACTTTGTCTTTCCAGACCTGGAACTGGTGGCGGACGAATTTATCCTGGTTGTCAAGGATACTGTCGCATTTAAAACCAGGTATCCCCAGATTTCGGACTCTCAAATCGCCGGTGAGTATCGCGGTGGTCTCAGCGATGGTGGGGAACGAATTGAATTGCAGGATGCCCTGGGCCAGGTCATTCACGACTTCCGTTACAGGGACGATTGGCACAATACCACGGATGGTCTTGGTATGTCACTCACTGTGAAGGAGCCTGCAAGCACTAATGTCAAACATCTGTCCCTTGAAACAGACTGGGTGCCCAGCACCTCAGTCGGTGGCTCTCCGGGTGCGGCGGACACTCTTGACCCGCGAACCACTTTGATGAAATGCCTCATTTCTCCAAAGTCTTGGGATTTTTCTTGAACCTTTTGCAATACAGCTCATCCTAATACATAGCAGATATGTTTTATGGAGAGTCTCATGGAGACCACTGAGCCGTTGGACAACTTGATCAGGCGATGCCAGCGAGGCGAACATGCGGCCTTTGAAGCGGTTTTTGTGCAGTATCAACCGCGTTTGAGGTTTTATGTTCGGCGATTGACCTCGTCGCTGGATCATACGGACGATCTGCTGCAGGATGTCTGGGTCAAGGTGATTCGTAAGGTCAAGACTCTGCGGGAGCCCAGGGCATTTACGGCTTGGCTGTACAAAATTGCGCGCAACGAAGTGATTTCCAAGGCCCGTCTCAAGGATCCCTGGGTGGGGCTGTCCAACGAGCATCTGGAATCCTTTGCCTCCGAGGAAGAGCCCGATTTTTCAGACGAGGATGCGGCCCTTGTCCATCAGGGCCTGGACAGGCTCAAGGCTCCTCAGAAGGAGATCCTGACTCTCTTCTTTTTGGAAGATATGTCATATAAGGACATTGCTCTGGTCCTGGACATCCACCTGGGCACAGTCCGGTCTCGTCTGTTCCACGCCAAACACTCTCTTCGAAAAGAATTGGAGAAGAGCCATGAATAATCTAAGAAATACATTACTAGAGCAGGATGGACTTGATCCCGCAGGTGTCACGGAACAGGAACTGACCCAATTCAGGACCCTTCTGAATCAAGAGCGGAAACGCGCAAAGAAACTCCAATGGTTGGTGCAGATCCCCATGTTTTTTGGGATTGTGGCACTCATCGGTTTGAATATGTCCGAGTCATTGTTGGAAACCCTGAACATTCCCTTTGTAAGTGTATTCGGCCTCTTGATACTTGCATTCTGGATTGTCCTGATTTCCTGGACGCGACGATTAGCCGCACGCTTGGGACAGAGTCAGAAGATTATTTTGATACTCAAGCATAAGTTGTCTGAACATGCTAATAAGAGCCTCAAGGACATTTCTCTAGTGGCACGCTATAAAGAGAATAAATATTTGTTTTGGCCCGGGATACTCTTGGTCACGCTGTTTGCTGCAATCCTGGCTGTGATAGTAGGTAATGTGAAGTGGTGGTTCATGAGTGGGTCTGTTCTGCAATTTCCCATAATATGGTGGAGCGCCTTTGGTGCTTTAATTCTGGGCTTGGTGATTCGCTTTGGACTGAAAATGCCAATTTCAACATTAAGAGAGTTGGAGTCGCTGGATTCGAGACTCTGGATTGCAGCGCCCAGGATCGCCAGTGCCCCAATTCCCCGACTGTTTTGGAGAATCGGTTTGGTCTGTCTAATAGGCATATCGATTTTCATCGGGATTCTGTCAATCTATCTGTTCTTTCAAGGCAATGATATGTATGGGCGGGCCACGCTTGCATTTGAACGGGCACAGAGCATTCATGCTGTTGGGTATAGCTTTGAAGATGACCAACGCATCAAGGCCCGCGAAATTTGGTATCAGAAAGGCAAAGGTACACACATTCAGTCGCTTCGTGACAATCAGATTGTTGATATGTACGATGATGGAGAATATCGATACGATTATGTGCAGGGCAACACCTATGCTGTCGAAAAGAAAACAGAACAGTCTTTGTTGCCTCAAGAACTGACTGATCTGCCCTGTTTTCTCAAATGGAGTCGACGCTATTCCTCCAGGGATAAACAGGTACGAGGTGCCATGTATCGATGTTACAGGCGTCAAAATTCTAATGCCCGACATCTTCTATGGATCGACTGGATATCCGGTACACCCCGAGTCAGGGCTTACGAAGAGTATCGCCGTGTTGAGGGGGAATGGGAGCAGGAGAAATTGATTGAGATCGAATACGATCAGCCCATGGACTTGATCATTCCGCCGGACGTATTTGAACAGGAGGGCATTAAGATTGTGGAGTCGGAGTCCGTCTCTCGGTCAGAATACAGCCTGGACCGTGCCCTGGCCACAACCGAGGTCCTCGGCTTGACCTTTGCCGTTCAGGATCTCAAGCGGTGGGGTGATACGCTGCTTCTGACCTGTTCAGTGCGTGCCACGGGCCAGTCACTCAGAGTTTTGGAGAACGTAAGAAAGGAAGAAGAGATTCCCACCGTTTCTAAAAAGCTCTCAGTCATCAGCTCTCAGCGTTCAGCTATTTGGAATCTTTCTGTTCTGATAGGCTGTCGTCCTTTATAGAGAAGCTAAGAAGGAAAGAATGTAAGAACGGAAGAGGAGGTTCTTAAAAAAGCTATCAGCCGTCAGCGTTCAGCGTTCAGCCATTTGGAGTTTTCCTAAGTCTTATTGGCCCTTTGTAGAGAAGCTAAGAAGGAAAGAATGTAAGAAGGTTTTTAAAAAGCTATCAGCCGTCAGCTTTCAGCACTCAGCTATTTGAAGTTTCCTAGTCTTTATAGGCTGTCGCCCCGCCCGCCCTACTGTTTCACCGTCAACTGTCTAACCGCCCCGTGAAGCTGAGCCGGAGGCGAGGGGTGGCTCAAAAAGAGCTGAAAACTGATGGCTGATCGCTGAAAGCTTCCCTTGTCCTACCGTCCCACTCAGCTGAAGATCAAGCCTGCAAAAATCTTGGTTCAGAGTGCAGTAAATATGGAAAAAAGACTGGCCAAAGTGCGACGATGATGATGACGAAGACGACGGTGACGATGATCAGGGTGATGATGACGACGATACCGGCCGTAAGAAAGGCAAAAAGAACAAAGACAGAAACAACAAGAAAAACAGGGGTCACTATCGAGTCGGTAGGAGAAAATGAACCCAGAACCACTTTGGTCAAGTGATTCACTTGGCTGAAGTATTGCATAAGAATCAGACTCGAATTGGCTGTTCACATTGTGCAGGCGTTGTGTATAATTCATCCATACGCTTAAATAACTTATGATAATGGAGGTACCGCTCATGAACATATTTAGCAGGTGTGCAGGATCTTTCAGTTTATTGGGGCTTTTATTTGTGGTAAATGCAGCTTGCGCGCAGGAGGGTGGTTCTGTGATTGCCAAGGGTGCCAAGGTGGTCACATTATCTGAGGTGTTTAAGTTTACTGAAGGACCGGCCTGTGATGCTGAAGGTAACGTGTTTTTCACCGATCAACCGAACAACAAGATTTATAAATGGTCGGTAGAGGGCAAGTTGTCCGTGTTTCATGACAATCCGGGCCGGGCCAATGGTTTGTATTTTGACGCACAAGGTAATCTTTGGGCCTGTGCTGACGAAAAAAATGAGCTGTGGAAGATCAGTTCGGACGGCCATCTGTCCACTATTGTGGTCAAGGACTACAACGGCAAGCGACTCAACGGCCCCAATGATCTCTGGTTTGACGTCAAGGGGGGCATCTATTTTACAGATCCCTTTTACAAACGAGACTGGTGGGAGCACAAGACCATGCCGCAGCCAGGCCAGTACGTGTATTATCTCACCGCTGACAGGAAGACATTGACGCCGGTGGTCACCGATTTACGCCAACCCAATGGTATTATTGGGACACCGGACGGCAAGACTCTCTATGTGGCGGATATTGGCGGTCGTAAGACCTACCGATACGCTGCCCAACCAGATGGCACACTGGCCAACAAGACGCTCTTTTGCGAGATGGGATCAGATGGCATGACCCTTGATGCCGAGGGGAATCTGTATCTGACCGGACGCGGCGTGACCGTATTTAATTCCAAGGGTGAAAAAATCGCACAGATCCCCATTGATGAAGGCTGGACCGCCAACGTATGCTTTGGGGGTAAGGACCGAAAAACCCTGTTTATCACGGCCATGGATTCGCTGTACAGCATAAAGATGCGGGTCAAGGGGGCGTATTGATACTTTCAGCCGTCAGCTCAGATACCTTGGGCCGACGGAGATCAGTTTTGTATTCTCCCCAACGCACTGGACTCAGGGATTTCTCTCTTATCTGGCCAACACGCTTCTGCATTGCGATTGAGGAGGGGGAAGCTTGGTTGCTCGGAGATTTCGACGCAATCAGAACTGCCTTTCCCAAGGCCAAAGAGGCGGTGCTTCAATTATATGTTAATGATGATATATGCGGGACATGGGAAAAGTTGGCAGAGGCTATTTACCCAGGTGGGTCACCTGTTCTTTCAAGGAATATCACATGAATAGTTCATACAACTTTAGGATATTACGTGTTCTTCGCAGACGTCTGAACCTGACGCTTGAACAATTGGCAGAACGGTCGGGTTTGACCTACGCCACAGTGGCTGCCCTGGAAACCAACAAAACTTACCCGTCTCTCAAAACCTTGGATGCGATTGCTGGCACACTCCAAATCTCGACAAGTAGTCTGGTGTCGCTGGCTGAGCATCGCCTTGTCCAACGTCGTCGATCAGAGTATGAACAATCTCCTGATTCGGGCAGGGCTGAGCAGGGGCTTGAGAAATGTCGAATTGCTCGGTATGCCCACGGCAAACTGATTCGAATAGCCGCGGATGCGGGTGATTGTGTTCATGTCATGGGACTACACGAAGATGTGCTTGAATTCTGTTATGTACTGAGTGGCTGCGTAGAGCTGGTGGTTGATGGTATTCCCTATGAGCTTCATGCGGACGATACCATTCTCTTTGACGGTCTGCTTGATCATGCGTACATACAAAAAGCGAAGGGTGAATATATCACAGTGCATATTCCAAAGGATGGTCGCATTCTCGGAGGGCTACTGCGTGACAACGACCACGAGAATGTGGATGAATCAAAGACATAGGGCCCGCTCAAAAAAATCACATGTCTTTTCGAGCGAGCCCTTGGTCTTGAAATATCATCTGGTGTATTTTTGTCGACTACAAGGCTTTTTCCAAAATCCGGTTGAGACGTTTGACAAAGTCGGCCGGTTTTTTGACTTTGGCACCTTCTACGAGCATGGCCTGTTCGAGCAGAAGATTGCTGACATCTTCCAGTAGGGCCTTATCTTTCATTTTTTCCAGCAGTTTGACCACGATGGGATGCGTCGGATTTACCTCAAGGATCGGTTTGATCTCGGGCATCTCGGTCTGGCCCATGGATCTCAGCATCTGTTGCATCTGGAGCGTGGGGTCATCGGCATCGGCCACAATACAAGAGGGAGAGTCTGTGAGGCGATTGGAGGGCACCACGTCCTTGACACGGTCACCCAGGACCTTCTTGATCTTTTTCATCAGCGGTGCAACTTCTTTTTCTTTGTCCTTGTCGCTCTCTGTCTTCAGATCATCGGCTGTGTCACTCTTGTTAATGGCCTTGATATCAATGTCATTGTATTTGGGCACCGCTTGAATCACGATCTCATCGATCTCGTCGTCCAAAATGAGGACTTCAATGTCCTTGGCCTTGTAGGTTTCAAGGAGTGGTGAGTTTCGCAGGGTTTCTTCATTACCACCAGTCACATAGTAGATGCCCTTCTGGTCCTCTTGCATACGTTCTTTGTAGGCAGCCAGACTGGTGAGGCCCTCTTCCTTGGTAGATTTGAATCGAACCAGTTCGAGCAGAGTGTCCCGATTTTCAAAGTCGCCATACAGGCCTTCTTTGAGGGGACGGTTGTATTGCTCAATGAATTGCTGATATTGATCTTCGTTGTTTTTGGCAAGATCCGAAAATTCACCCAAGAGCTTCTTGGTGGATGCCTTTGTGATACTGGCGAGTGTTTGATTTTGCTGCAGGATCTCGCGACTGACGTTCAGCGGCAGGTCTTCCGAGTCAATGATACCTCGGATAAATCGCAGGTACGTGGGCAGCAGGGTCTTCTCGTCGTCCGTGATGAACACGCGCTTGACGTAGAGCTTGACGCCTGGCTTGTAGTCTGCCTGGTACAGGTCAAATGGGGCCTTCTTGGGCACAAAAAACAGGGTCGTGTATTCCTGAACGCCCTCTGCTTTG
>CAZBTJ010000103.1:0-20220 GCA_964494325.1 uncultured Pirellulales bacterium | reverse complement strand
TATAGTTCATACTATCACTCTTAAGTCGCCGGACATGCCCGGCACACAACAAGCGATCCATTCGACCTTTCAATCGCTTCGCGATTTTCAGGCGAATGATCTTATCGTTATCATAAAGGACCACTTGCAGTGGCCCTAGGTCCAGGCGAATGCCCAATCTTTGAAGGCTACTGCCCTTGGTATCTGCATCACGCCACGGTTTCCAGACACCCATGACAGGTCAGGATTGGCCACCACTTGATAATGCACACACACGGTTACCACGATTTTAAAATTGACAAATCACTGGCCATGTTTTAAAGAATTACTGGCTGCAAACAAAGGCAATATTGGTGGAGAATGAAGGTGTCGAATGAATAAAGCCATATCGCGTCGTACATTTGTTAAGATGGGTGCTACTGTCATGGCAACTGCGATGGCACCGAGGGTGTCTGAGGCTCTGGTATCCTGTGAGTTTCTCTGGGGCGCATTGCTGCATATGGGCACAAATATGTGGTCGGACATTCCAGTCAAGAGGTGGGGCAAGTTCAAGCCTGAGGAGTTGCACTTGGTGTGTGAGGCCGATCATCTGCGTTTCAACGAGGCTGTCTGGCAGAAGATCACGGGTGGCATGAAGGACGCTGGCATGAATCTGGTGGTCATTGATCTGGGCGAGGCCCTTCAGTACCAGAGCCATCCTGAGCTCTCTGTGAAAGGGTCGTGGCCCATTGAAACGTTTCGTGCGGAACTGAAACGGTTGCGAGCCATGGGCCTGGAGCCCATCCCAAAACTGAATTTTTCAACCAGCCACGACACCTGGCTCAAGGAATACGGGCGTCAGGTCTCCACACCGGCCTATTACAGGGTGTGCGCGGATATGATCCGCGAGGTGTGTGATATTTTTGATAAGCCGCGGTTCTTTCACCTTGGCTACGACGAAGAGACGGCTGGGCATCAGGCCCAATACAGTTACGCAGTTGTGAGGCAGGGAGAGTTGTGGTGGCACGATTTTCTCTTTTTTGTGAAGGAAGTTGAGACGCAGGGTGTCAGACCGTGGATTTGGTCGGATTATTATTGGAAGCATCCTGATCAATTTATGGCGCGTATGCCCAGATCCGTGCTGCAAAGCAACTGGTACTACGGCGCGGCGTTTGAACCGGACAAGCAGACCATGGTCAAGGCTTATCTGGATCTCGACAAGGCAGGGTTTGACCAGATTCCCACAGGTTCAAATTGGAGCAACGACGTGAACTTTAAGAACACGGTGACATTCTGCAAACAGCATCTCACTCCGGAACGATTAAAGGGTTTCTTAATGGCCCCCTGGTTTTTCACTCTGCCTGAGTGGCAGGAGAAGAATATGCAGGCCATTGCTCAGGTCAAGGAGATGGTCCGGGATCAGCGTTAGAGACCAAGGGGGCCTCAAATCTAACGATTTGGGCGAGATCCAAAAGTCGGCCCTGCAAATGAAATATTTCTTCTGTTAGAATGAACTGATCCTTGGCCACAGTTTTAAGCGATCTCACACAAAATCACGATGGCTGATTAAAAATCCCCCGTTGTTTTCATACGCAGGAGATGAACATCCGTGCCTGCGTCTCCATCCAGCGACGTCCCTGAAAGCAAGTGATAACACTCCCATTCCCACAGGCGCGCCAGTTGCCCCGGTGTGCCCAGGATAAATAACCGGAGTCTGTCGACAGTGACCTCGGGAAATGTCACGTGATAATCAATGCGTTCATTGTCGGTCACAAGTGTCTCTGGAATGTCCAGCCAGCGTTGCCCGTCATATGCCTGAACCACACATTTAGACATTGGCGTGATCGCAGTACGCGGACCAGTCTGACCTGTCAGCAGGCGTATGGCATTGATTTTTTGAGGCGATTGCCAGGTGAGCGTCACGATATGGGGTGGGGAGTCATTGCTGACCCAGCGTGTGGCATTGGTCGACATGTCAACAATACCGTCATTGATTCGATGGGCAGGATACGTACCTTTTGCATCGTACGTGCTTGAAACACTGACCGTCGCCTTGAGAGCCAGATTTTCACCTGCACGGGGCAACCAGTCTGGCGGATCATCCAGGACTGGCGGCGCGGTGCCAATACCTTGCGTCATAAGTGCTTTTAATTCTCCAAGATACCTGGCATAAATGTCACGCGGCAGACAGTCATGCTTCGCACACAAAGAAGCAGCCATGCCCACCACCTCTCCCATCATACCAGTCGTCTGCATCACACGCACCGTGCCTAATGCCACATGGGTGACACTGATGTTGCGCCCTGCCATAAACAGGTTTGTGATATTGCGTGAATAGAAACACCGATAAGGCACAGGGTAGGGCACAATACGATGATGCTTGGCAATCGACCGGAAGGCATGCTCTGGAAACTGTTGCAGATTCGACGTCTCAGGATAATGCAGATCAATGGTCCAGGTGGTGGTCACCGCCGCATCAGGATATATGAACCCCTCATCAATATCCTGCTGCCTGAGAATCACGTCACCGAGCAAACGCCTTGACTCACGCTTACCGCCCACATAGGCCACCCAATCCAACCCCAAGGTCTCAAAGGCAATCTTGGTATTGGGGTGATTCTTGAGAAACGCCCAATTGCCGTACACCGCACGCAGACCCTGATCCCGCACCTGTTCAAATGCGTGTACCTGATCCAGATCCATGCCTGTTTCCCAATTCCAATCGGCACGCCGGGTCAGCTGCACCGTCTCTTCGGTAAACTGCAGCGCCCAGGGACAGGGCGCAAATCCCGTGGGCTTACCCGTGTCTTTGGAGTACCACATAATAGAGGCCCCCATGGTCATTTTGTCACCCACTGCCGGGGCCAGAGCTTCGCCCGTCTCAGCATGGCTCTCACGTCCCATGCGAAAGTCTGCACCGGCCTTGAATCCAATCGTGCCATCGCCGGTACAATCGGCAAACACCTTGGCAGGAAAACGCAGGCGACGTCCAGTGCGGACATGGGTCGTCAGTACGGCTGTTAAACATCCATGAGATACTTCAACGCCATCGGCGTGTGTATTGAGGAAGAGCTCCAGATTCTTTTCAGCCCGGACAACATCACTCTTTCGTGGGTCCTCATAGTCGATGGCCGGATCCGCATTGCCCGGCTTGGACGCCGCGATTTCATACACCAGATTGCCCAACGAGGGATAGGGAGGCAGGTTGATGTGCCCTCTTGCGGACACACGGACCTCAGAGGAATTGTTGCCGCCCAGCACCGGACGATTCTGGATCAAAGCGACACGTGCGCCCAAACGGGCCGCAGACACAGCCGCACAGGTACCTGCCAGGCCACCACCCACCACCACCAAATCGTACTGTCCCGCATCAGGCACAATTCTGCGTAAGCCAAGCTGGTCTCGTCGCCATGCCAGCAGGTCCATGTCTGATTCAGGCGGCACAAATTCCAGATCATCAGAGAACACAATCGCATCGCACCGACCTTCAAATCCCGTAAGGTCCTTGAGCCTCAGCGTAACTGATGTCCGGTCAATCACAACCTTCCCGCCTGAATGCCAGTGCCACGTATCGCCTTGCGTTCCGAATACGGTATCAAGACGCTGTCCATTCACCGCCAGTGTAAAACGTCCTGGCGGTTGGACTGAGCTCCAGGGAAAATTCCAGTTCCAGGTCCGTACCCACACATGATACGTGCCAGTATGGGAAAAGGTAACGCGCGTTGTGGCATCTGAAACAGGGTTCCCCATGCCATGGGCCAACAAAAACGGGGACCCCATCTGCTCCATGAACTGCTGATCAATCGACCAGCCCCCAGTATTGTCAAATCCTTCAGCTTCCACCAGCACAGTTTCACCCATGCTCCTGGTGCCAAGACTCAGCAGAACCATCACAACAAGAAAAACGGCTTCGAGTTTTATGTGTTTCATATCTATACCTGCGTTGAACCAAACTAAAGCAATTCGCTGACACTCTGAATGACCGCTTCATGGACCCACTCAATCGACTGAGTGGCGTCCACCACAGCAAAGTGATCTTGCGTTTCAGCGAGGTTCAAAAAGCCTTGGCGAACTTTCTGATGATACACTTGCCCCTTGAGTTCCATGCGATCAAGTTCACGATCCATGCGTTTGGCCGCTGTCTCCGTGTCCACATCGAGAATGATGGTGACATCCGGCCACACACGTTCAAGCGTGTCCCCTGCCACACGTAACACACGATCCACGCCAAATTCACCGGCATACCCCTGGTACGCACAGGTACTGGATAGCCATCGATCCAATACCACACTACAGCCCTGTTCTAAGACCGGGGCAATCTTCTCTGACCAGAGTTGAGCACGTGACGCCATGTACAGGAGAAACTCGGTCATGGTCCCCATGCCCTCGTGTTCAGGACTCAACAGAATTTCTCGAATCTGCTCCCCAATGCGCGTATCCCCAGGATCACGAAACGTCACAACCTCAACGCCCTGCCCGGCCACCCAATCACACAACAGTTTGACCTGGGTGCTCTTACCACACCCATCCGGCCCATCCAACACAATCAACCGTCCCTGTAACAGATTCGCATCCAAAAACAACTCCTAGCCACTAACTTAACACTAAAAACTTAACACTAAAAACCGGTGATACTCCTAGCGATCACTTAACACCAAACACTTAAAACTAACAAAGTTTCACTTCGTTAAAACCATATTCTCTTCGCCGACAAGCTGCTTCATCTTTTTGCAGAAATCAACCGTGGGATTGACTCGCAATTTCTGATCTGCGTTGGCATAGACCTTGCCCTTGTCCGAATGGATGGCCACAAAAATGGTACTTCGACCTCTGTGGTGCTCGCACAGGGTCTTGATTTCCTGGACACGTTCTGCGGTCACGGCTCGACTGTCAAACTTGATGGCCACACGTGCAGCGAGCTTTTCCGTGGCCTCTTCCATGGAGATAATTTCGTCGGTGAGCAGTTGAGGACGTTCACGTGTCTGATCTGCCTTGGCCTTGACAAACACGACTTTATCTGGGGCAATCTTGTCTCGATATTTCTCCAGCTCACCGGGGAACACGACCACGTCCACAGCCCCCTGCAAATCCTCCAATGTAAATACGGCCATCTTCTTGCCAGCCTGTCTGCCATTCTTGATCACATTAAAACGCATTTTGCCAATCATCCCCCCCATCACCACTTCAGCATCCTGACGCACCGCGCCCAAACGAACCGTATTGGTCGTGGAATAGATGTTCACAAGTTCGGCATGTTGACTCAGGGGATTACTCGTGACATAAAAACCGAGCACCGCCTTTTCAAAGGCCAGCATCTGGGGCTCAGGCCATGGTGGGACATCCGGCAATCGGTCGGCATCATTGGCATACTCATCACCACCTGCCATCTGGCCAAAGAAATTCATCTGCCCCTTTTGTTTGTCCGCCTGAAGTGCGGCACCATTGTGCATCGCCCCCTCCAGGCCCTGCATCATCTGGTTTCGGTTGCCACCCAACCAGTCAAAGGCGCCGGCCTTAATCAGGGCCTCCATGACCTGCTTGTTCGCAGCACGCAGATCCACATTTTCACAGAAGTGATACAGACTCTTGAATTTACCTACTTCTTTGCGAGCGACAATAATCTGTTCCACGGCCTTTTCGCCCACGCCCTTGACAGCCGCCAGACCAAATCGAATGACGCCCTCTTTTTCTGGCTCGCCATCAGTCGGTTCTTCACCTTCGACCACGGCTTTGTCACGGTAGAGCGGCGTAAACTGCGCCCCGCTCTCGTTAATGTCCGGCGGCAGAATTTCCAGACCCAGCTCCGTCTCACATTCCGTGATATAATCCACGACTTTTTCCGTGACGTCCCCGTCAAAAGTCAACAGGGCTGCCATGAATTCCACCGGATAGTGAGCTTTAAAGTACGCGGTCTGGTACGCTACAAACGCATATCGCGTGGAGTGACTCTTATTGAAACCATACCCGGCAAATCGCTCAATGATGTCCCAGATATCGGTGGCCTCCTTCTCGGTGAGGCCCTTGGCTAGACACCCTTCAGTAAAGCGTTCTCTCTCGGCGGCAATAATGTCGGTCTTTTTCTTACTAATCGCTTTGATCAACTTGTACGCAGCACGCAACGGAATGTCACCCAGTCGGTTACAGATACGCATAACCTGTTCCTGGTAGGTCATGATGCCGTAGGTCTCACCGAGAATCTCGGTCATGATCGGATGCGGCAGTTTCCACTTTGCACCATGCTTGCGTTCAATGTAGTCCGGAATCAGAATCATGGGACCCGGTCGATACAAGGCATTGGCTGCAATGAGATCTTCGACCCGGTCCGGACGCATCTTGATGAGCAGACTCTGCATACCCCCGGATTCAAACTGGAACACCCCCTTGGTCTGGCCCTTGCAGAAAATCTCGAACGTCTTGGGGTCACGCTGATCAATCTTCTCCGGATCAATATCAATACCATGGTTCTGATTGATCAACTCACGTGTGCGCATGATCACACTGAGTGTCTTGAGGCCAAGGAAGTCCATCTTCAACAAACCGACCTTTTCCACCAACGGCCCTTCAAACTGGGTAATCAGATCATCCGACCCGGCCGCCTTGTACAGGGGCAAATGATCCGTCAACTGGCAATCCGCCACCACCACACCACAGGCATGCACAGAATTATGACGTGTCAAACCTTCGAGACGCTTGCCAATATTGATCACACGATGAATCAAGGGATCATCGGTGTACAGCGCCTTGAGGTCTGGCTCCGCCTCGAGTGCCTTGTCGATCGTCATACCTAGATCGGCCGGCACCAGCTTGGCCAGCTTGTCTGCCTGATCCAAAGGCACACCCAGCACACGACACACATCCCGAAGCACGCCCCTGGCCTTCATGGTTCCAAAGGTAATAATCTGAGCCACCTGGCCATACTTTTGACGTACGTACTCAATCAGCTCCTGACGGTGAGCCTGACAGATATCAATATCGATATCGGGCATCTCATTACGTTCGGGGTCCATGAACCGTTCGAACAGAAGGTCGTACTTGATGGGATCCACATCACACATACCCAGGGCATACCCCACAATTGTCCCCACACCACTTCCCCTGGCCCCCACAGGAATATTGCGTTTGCGCGCATAGACACAAAAATCCCATACGATCAAAAAGTAACTGGAAAAGCCCTTGGACTCGATCACGTGCAATTCACGCTCAATACGTTCCTTGATTACGTCTGTGATCTCACCGTAGAGCTTTTTGCACCCTTCATACACCAATTGGGTCAAGTAATCCTCTGGCGTAATGCCTTTGGGTGGCTCATAGCGAGGGGCATGCGTTGACTTGAGGTCAATGTCAATATTACAGCGTTCAGCAATGACCAGTGTGTTGTTGCACGCCTCAGGAAAATCATAAAACAACGTGCGCATCTCCTGGGGACTCTTGAGATACACATTTGGCGGATAGACCATGCGTGTGGGATCATCATACTTCTTGCCAGTACTGATACAGGTCAGGCAACCGTGTGCCTCGTAATCGTCCGCATTGAGAAAGTGCACGTCATTGGACACCATCAAGGGCAGGCCCAGCTTGTTGGCAATATGCACCAGACCATCATTGACATCAGGCACATCGCCCTCGTGACGTTGCAGCTCGATGTAAAAATTGTTCTCGCCAAAAATTCTGGCAAAGGCTTCTGCCTCGGCCAAGGCCTTTGCTTCATCACCCTTTAAAAGCCAATTGGCCACAACGCCCTTGAGGCACGCGGAGCAGGCAATGATGCCCTCTTTGTACGCTTCCAGGATTTCCTTATCCACACGCGGACGATAATAGAATCCTTCTGTATAGCCTGCACTGGAAAGTTTCAGGAGATTGTGATACCCCTGGGTGGTTTCCGCCAAAAGCACCAGATGCGTGGCTGCATCCTTGATCCCACCTTTGCCCTTGTCAAACCGGCTTTCGGGTGCCACATAGGCCTCGGTCCCCACGATAGGCTTGATTCCCGCGCTTTTGGCCCGTAAATAACAATCCAAGGCCCCAAACATGTTTCCATGATCCGTAACGGCCACAGAGTCCATGCCAAGCTCCTTACACCGCTTAAACAGCTTGGCCGGCGCAATCGCCCCGTCCAGCAATGAATACTGTGTGTGTAAATGTAAATGAACAAATCCCTGATCACCCATATATCTTTAATCCCTTTTAAGAAAAGGTGTTATATCTTTATTATTGTATTGGCATCGTCATTTATGATAGAGGCCCGGACTTGACCTGTCAACGATGGATAGGCTTCAAAGTGGAAGATAAGAAACAAAAGGTCAGGAACCTCAAGCCGTCACCGTGGTTCAAATCAAACCGCAACCAACAAGCCAACTCTCAGAATATTCCATTGCAGGCATTCTGATAGCCTGTACAATATCGCAAAATAACAATGGAATAATCCTTAGTACTCTTCAAGGAGGTGCTTATGCTACTGAAGAAGCTTCGAAAACTCACGACATTGTTGCGTGGCCAAGTCAGTCCAGTGATGGTTGGCATGGGTGTCTGTCTGGGATTCTGGTTTGGCCTCATGCCTGGTTTCTCCGGGTTACACGCAGCCGTTTTGGTACTCTTGCTCCTGCTGAATGCCCCCATTGGGATGTTTGTCCTGTTCATGGGTATTGGCAAGGCAGCCTGTTTGGCCTCTGCCAAACCCCTGTACGATTTTGGTGCCTATCTCCAGGAGCATTTCACTTTTCTGATCGATATCACCAGCAAAATCCCCATTGCCGGAGCGTCCAATTTTTCTGTGGCAGCCCGTGATGGGGCCATGGTGGCTGGACCTCTGGTAGGTGCGGTTCTGGGGTTGATCGTAGGCCTAATCATTCTGGGCTTTAGAAAGACCTGGCTCAAGCTCGAAAGCAACTCAGAAAAATTCGATGCCTGGCAAGAAAAAGGCTGGGTCAAGTTCTTGGACTGGGTTCTCGTGGGCAAGCGAGCCAAAAATGCCAAAACCACGTTCGAGGCCAAGACCAAATATGTGCGTAAAGGCGGTGTCGCTCTGGTGGTGATCCTGGTTGGCGCGGCTCTGGCGCTATCCTATTTCGGCAAGAACACGATCAAGAACCAGACCGCCAAGGTTATGTCCAAAAACAACGGTGCCACAGTAGACATCGGCACGTTGGTGATATCGCCCCTGACTGGCAACTTCTCGGTCACCAGCCTGGCAGTCGCCGACAAAGGCGACCTCAACAAAAACACATTCCAGGCCGGAGAAATCAGTGCCAAAGCCAGTGTATACAACCTGTCTTTGGGCAAGCTGGTCCTGGATCAAGTCAAAATCTCTGATGTGCAGTTCGATCAACTGCGAGACACGCCGGGCGAGCTCTTTGCCAAGGTTGTTGGTGAGCCCAATGAAGGAGACGATCCTGGTATTTTTAGTCCGGACGACTACAACCTGGATGCCGAGGACTTTTCCAAGCTCGAAAAATACTTCGAGAGTGCCAAAAAGATCAAGGCTTGGATAGACAAGATCCGGCCTTATCTGCCCAAACCCGGCAAAGACATGCCCAAGCCCTTGGATGAACCGCTTGAATATCTCGCCTATCTTAAAGCCCATTTAAACGAGGTACCCATGACACATTTCCTGGCCAAGAAAATCCTTCTGGACAAGGTCGATCTTGACGGAGTCTTTGGCATGAGTAACATTCAACTCAAAAACCTCAATGACGCGCCCAAGGTTTCCAAATTGCCTGTGTCGGTGGATATCCAGTCGGACGATGGGGCCGCCATGAATGTGGCCATGCACTTTGACGATGCCAACCAACCCGGAAAGCTAACAGGCTCATTCAAAGGCATTGACCTGGCCAAGCTTCAGTCAGGTTTGAACAAAAGCAACAGCCTTAACTTTGAAAGTGGCCATGCCTCCGGCCAGATCCTAGGGTACATCAACAGAAAAACCATAGACCTCACACTCAAAACGCAAGTGAGCAACCTCAAGGCGGCAGCAGGCAAGGGACTCTTCGGCCTCAATGCCAAGACCACCAATGACATCTTCAAGACCATAGACAACCTGGACCTCACACTCAAAATCGTAGGCCCCATCACCTCGCCACGTCTGGCCTTTGACACCAAAGAGCTCAGGAATACCCTGCAAAGCAAGCTCAAAGACATGGGCAAACAAAGGGCTGAAGAAGAACTCAACAAATTGATTGAAAAGAATCTTGGCGATGACGTACCAGACGAAATCAAAGACGTCCTCAACAACGACATCATCAAGAAAGGCCTCAACAACATCTTTGGCGGCAAAAAGAAATAAGACAACAGTTCACGGTCACGGGTTCACAATTAAAAGAAATGAAAAACAGTTCAGGTCACGATTGATTAAACCAAGCGTGACAAACCATAAAGAACTCAAGGCCTGCTCAAATCACGAGCAGGCCTTTTTTTTGTGGTAGAGCTAGAAAGAGTCACATATCTTTAATGCTTCCTGGCCATAAGCATATCAATGATTTCTTGATTATCCTCTTTACTACGAGCCAGGTCCAAGGGCGTTTGGCTACTACGATCTATCATGTGAACATTTGCCCCCTTGGACAAGAGTAACTTTACAATCTCGGGACTCTTCTGTACTTCCGACACAGCATAATACAATGGCGTCCAACCTCTCTGATCCGAAGCATTCACATTAGCACCATGGGCAAGAAGCATGGCAACCAGGTCAATCTGGTCCTGGTTGCTAATGGGACCACTATTACTGGTACATCGAAGGACTTCATGCAAAGGCGTGAACCCCAAATAATCTTTCACATTGATGGTTGCACCACGGCCAATGAGCAATTCAACGGCGTCCTTGTTTCTGGCCCGTGCAGCGAGCAATAAAGGCGTATGCCCTAAATCATTCATTATATTGACTTTAGCCCCTTCAGTGATGAGCAACGCGATCACGTCTTTTGTGGCACGCCGAGCTGCCAGGTGCAGAGGCGTGTATCCCTGATGGCTGTCTTTGCCATTAATGTCCAGGCCCTTGTCCAGAAAAAGCTTGATCACGGCTATACGCAGATTCTTTTCAGCATCCGCTCTGGTATGATATGCACCCCGTGCGGCACAGTGCAAAGGCGTGGTCCCAGTGGTTGGAATAATCGCGCCTTGGGCCAGGAGAAAAGTCACCAAATCCAAACTGCCACCATCCGCAGCCAGACAGAGTGCCGTCTCTCCGGACCCGGCATTCACGTCCGCGCCTTGGGCAATCAAAAGTTTGGCAGCGGCCATGTGACAGTTAGTCATTGCAGACTGCAGAGGCGTACAGCCATGCTTATCCCTGGCATTAACATCAGCCCCTCGATCAATAAACAGCTTAATGATCTCGATATGCCCCTGAACGGCTGCACTATGCAGAGGTAGTTCCTTGGATTTAACATTGGGATTCTCACTCAAAAGATGCTGAACAAGTCTCTTCACCCCTCCATATGCCGCATTCTGGAGCAGAGACAAATCGGAAGCATTCACAATTGCCCCATGGGCTCTGAGAATATCAACAGTAGCGTCAGAACCTGATAAGGCAGCAAAATGAAGGACGGTACTGCCCGATTCGTGTTTGGCATTTATATCTACGTCATATTCTATCAGCAACTTGACTGTGTCCACATGGCCATTCACAGCAGCAATCTGCAAAGGTGTGTCCCCTTCCTTTGGATTGATTATGGCGCCATGATCAACCAGCAACTGTATGGCATCATTGTGCCCCCCCATAGCTGCCATTGAAAGAGGACCGCGATGGCCCATCCCATTACGCGAAAATGCGGGAATCTGGACACCATGGGCAAAAAGCAGTTTCATGATGCCTGTGTCGTTCCTGCCCGCTGCTACTTCCAGAGGCGATTGGCCTGTGCCTGTCCTACCATTGCCATTCGGGTCTGCACCACGGGCCAATAGCTCAGCCACGACATCAAGATGCCCTCCCTCAACCGCAAGGTGTAGGGGCCTCTTCTGCTGCAAACCTGTTGTAGCATTTGCCAGTTCAGGATGCTCTGCCAACAAAGATTGGACTTTTGCAAGATCCCCTTTTTCAGCCGCATCATGAATCTCGCCGGCCCAAAGTGACCCTACCATCAAAAATGCAGTCAACACTCCGCTCAATAATCTCATTTGACTCTCCGCATTTATTCTCATGCTCTAACAAAAGGACTACATTCACAAGTAACCTAATCGCCATTATCTCTTTACCAGAACTCTAGTCAAGTAGTTTTCAAAGCCCCCATGGAAGTGAACCAGACTTAAACAATCACAAAGATGGTGCAATCGAAATCACTATTCTTGCAACCAGCGAGTCCTTTTTATGTTTCAGCTTACGAATTTCCACATGGGACGCTCGAATAGACAGTTCTACAGTTGTATTACTGCTCTTACCATGGGGTATTAAAGACGGATACAATGAAGCGACCCAATCGCCACCCGCCCCAGAAGTGGCCCTTGAGATAGTTCTCAGGGAACCAATCAACGATGGATCAGCAATATTGTTTAGATTGATCGTGGTTTGTACGACCTTGCCTAGCTCTGTTTCCAACGAAATCAGCATTGGAGAGACTCCAAACTTGGCAACCGCTGGAGAGGATACCAGCACACAAAATAGAAGTGCCCCAAGGACAGTTATTGAGCTGTTTTTTGTGTTCTGCATAGTAATCTCCTTTTGTCCTGACAAAAAAAGCCAAAATCATGTCAAATTTTCTCACTCGTTCTATACCATATCGACCTGTTTTAAGACCGACGCGCACAGTTCTTCCTGTTATTTTTTTGGGGATTTTGCGGATAGAACACGAACTGGAAATATGGAAATGCCTTACTCCTGGGATCTTGTTTATGGGTTGCCCGATCTCATGTGGTCGTTCATTGTTTACAGCACGCTGCGGAAGGTGCATTTTTTATTCTTAGTGGCTCTTGTTTTTACATTGACATGCTTACATAGAACTGCTATGCATATAACATCAAAGTATTTTTAGGAGATAAACGTATGAGCATCACAAAGGATTTGGTGGCTGCCTCGGCCACACCCCTGGTCTTGAGTATTCTGGCCGAAGGCGAAAGCTATGGTTATGCCATCATCAAACGTGTACGTGAACTGTCCAACAATGAGATGCAATGGACCGACGGTATGCTCTATCCTGTGCTGCACCGCCTGGAAAAGAAAAACATGATCGAATCTCGCTGGGGAACTTCAGACGCAGGACGCAAACGCAAGTACTATCATATCGAACAGGAAGGCACCAAAGCCTTGGCAACACAAAAAACGCAGTGGCATACAGTCTATGCCACATTAACTCAGCTTTGGGAGAAAACACCATGTTCAATGTAGACGAACATATCCAGCAGTGGCGAAGAGAACTGAACAATGCCGAGGTCTGTCACAGTTCAGACCTGGAGGAGCTTGAAATCCATCTGCGTGATGAAATGGAGGGTCTTGGTGACAAGGGGCTCTCGGACCAAGAAGCCTTTATCGTTGCATCTCGGCGTTTAGGAGATAGAGCAAACTTGGTTTGCGAATTCGCCAAAGTCAATACCCATACCATCTTTCTCAAGCGTCTACTGTGGGTCTGCATCGGCGTACTGGCCTCTTTGCTTATTCCAAAAATCGCTGCCACATTCACCCAAGGCGTTGCATTGGGGGCACTGAAATTGGGAATGACTCAATCCGGCCTGTATATCCTGATTCCCTCCCTTCAGATTATCACCTTAATGATCGGTATTTTGGCCATAGTCTATTTCATCAAACAATTTTCCGACTATGCCACTTCTCCCACATGGCGGATACCTTTTAAGAATAAACTATCCTTCTTCATGGTGCTCGCCTTGGTAGATATTGGGATTCTCCTAATGCCTCTCGTATTGGCTATAGTGGCAGCACGTTATTTCAGCGTTCAGGACTTTGGCAGGATTGCCATGGCAAAAATGTATGTCAACACGTTTTCGCCCATTATAATTTCTGTTCTGATCATTGGATTGGCCGTCAAATTGGCCCCATTGAAGAGACGAGTTGAGACATCATGACAACACAGACAAGCTATTAACCATGATTTTCCAGGTATGGTGTGGGGTTAGCCTGAATGACTCAGCATGGACATGAGATCGTCTGGGCAATACAACATTGCTTTTGCACCGGATTGGATCAGTTCCTGCTCGTCTCTGAAGCCCCAGGCCACACCCACAGGAAACATACCGGCATTTATGGCTGTTTGCATGTCCGTATTGGTGTCACCCACATACAAACACTGCGAGGGTGGCACTCCAAGTTGACGAAGCATCTCCAGGGCAGCACAGGGATCAGGCTTGATGGGCACATTGGGCAATGCACCACGCACCATCGTAAAATCCCAATCCGGCAACAGTGCCTTGACCATGGCCTGGGTAAAATCGTCCGGTTTGTTGGACAAAATCGTCATGGGCATGTGGGCTTGTGATAATTGATCCAACAAACCATTGATGCCAGGATAGGGCGCAGAGTTCTGCGCCCAGCACGCTGCATAAGCCTGTTTCATGAGATCCCCGCCAACCTCCACATGACCCGGATCTCGGCACTCCGAAGGCAAGACCCGCTCCATAAGTTTGGCCACACCATCCCCTACAAAATGGCGATACGCACTTACAGGGTGGGCAGGAAAACCCTGGTCTTCCAGGGCACGATTGGTCGCATTGGCCAGATCCGTGAGCGTATCCAGTAGAGTACCATCCAGATCAAACATCACTGCTTCATACATCTATTTAATTCTCCAATTCAAGTAAGAGACACAGACAACTGCCACGAGATCGACGCACTTCTGGATCACAGAAACCAGTTGATCTTCATTGGAATCAAATCCGGCCAGACCATCAATGGAGAATTCTAAAAAAACTCCATTACCTCAAGATATTCAAGAAAAGAGGTATTTTGATTCATTTGACTTTGGAGCAAACCACATGTAAAGTATCATAGTAACCATTAACTGCCTCGTGAACGGTTTGACTATGCTGACAAAAGAAACTATTTTAGCCATTCTAAAAGAACAGTATCCATATCTAGCCTCCGAATATGGGATCACCAGGTTGGGTATTTTTGGATCATTTGCTCAGGGGACCGCCACTGATGATAGTGATATTGATTTACTCGCAGAATTCAACCGACCCGTAGGATTCAAGTTTATTGAGTTGGCTGAATACCTTGAGCAACTGCTAGGACGTAAAGCCGACGTATTAACTCCCGCTGGACTCAATGGCGTAAGAAACAAAAGAATCGCCCAATCAATCCGGGAGACACTCGAATATGTCCAACCGTGAAGACAAGTCACTTCTGGAGGACATTCTGGAAGCCTTAAATCGAATTGAGATGTTTACGGCAAGCATGGATTACAAAGATTTCCTTGATGATTTCAAGACTCAGGATGCTGTTGTACGCAATCTCGAAATCCTCGGAGAAGCCACCAAACTCATCAGTCAGCCACTAACACAACAGTACCCCAATGTACCCTGGAGCCATGCCGCAAGATTGCGTGATCGCCTCATACATCACTACTTCGGCGTTAATCTGGACATTGTATGGGATATCCTCACAAATGACCTTCCACCATTAAAAAAGCAAATCCAAGATATTTTGGGCAGCATCTCCTGACTCTCCCTCCTAAACCCTAAACCCTATACTCATCTCTTTTTCTTCCGCTCACGCGCATGGATTGCGTTAATCTTCTTGAGCAGACCAGGCTTGTTTTCTTTTTGAAGACACTCAGAAATCAGCTTGCTGTTGCGCGGGTCATAGTACTGGAGCAAGGCAGCCTGCAGGCGTTTGTCTCTGCGTGACTTGATCACATCAATGTCACGACCCGTAATGTCCCGGCCTGACACGTACATGGCCGTGGCCAGGGTAGCCGGAGAAGGCACGAAGTCCTGGACCTGTCTGGGACGCCAGTTGCGCGACACGAGGTATTCAGTCAATTGAATGGCTTCACGAACCCCACTGCCCGGATGGGCACTAATGAAGTATGGCACAAGATACTGTTCTTTGCCTGCCCTGCGTGAGGCCTCGACAAATCGAGCTTCAAAGGCTTTGAATACGTCAAATCCCGGTTTGCCCATGAGCGCCAGCACCTTGGGGCAGTAATGTTCGGGGGCTACTTTTAGATGCCCCCCCACAAAGTGCTTGGCCAGGAGGTTGAGATATTCTGGCTCATCCACGGCCAGGTCGTGACGAATGCCGGAAGCCACAAACAGATTCACTCGCTTGCGTCCATGCGCAGGCTTGGCCCATGCAAGCAGAGATTCGAGCAGCTGGATCATGGGTCTATGATCAAGATTCAAGGAGGGGCAGTGGTCCGGATAGATGCAGCTGGTGCGTGTACAGATCTCAGCACGCGTGCACCCCATGCGATACATATTGGCAGAGGGGCCGCCCACATCCACAATGGTGCCACGAAAGTCGGCATGGCCTCTCAGCGTTTCGGCTTCTGCTAAAATGGAATCCGCGCTGCGCGATCCGATTTCCTTGCCCTGGTGACATCCGATGGCACAAAACGAACAACCGCCAAAGCACCCGCGATGGGTGACCATGGAAAACTGCACGGGCTGGAGTGCTGGCACACCACCCCTGTCTGTATATGACGGATGACTCAGCCGGGTATAGGGCAGAGCATACAATTGATCCATTTCTGTCTCGTCAAGCACGCGAGCCGGAGGATTCACCACCACCGTACCAGGGTCCTGGTCCTGCACCACAGACACACCCGGCGTGTAATGGGCCTTCTCGTAAAGATGATACGCCTCCATAAACGCAGATGAATCATCCTGCTGTTGTGTCAACGAGGGCAATCGCCTGGCGTCAATAGGCACTTCCATACCTTTTTTGCACACGTACGCCGTACCAGGAACATCCAAACACGCCTCAATGCCCCGCCCTGCTGACAAACGTGTGGCAATCTCCTTGACAGCCAATTCCCCCATGCCATATACTAGCAGATCAGCCTTGGCATTGACCAGTACAGACCGTTTGATCTTGTCTTCAATATAATCATAATGCACCAGCCGCCTTAAACTGGCTTCCACACCCCCCAGTACAATGGGCACATCTGGAAATGCCTCACGAGCCCTGGCGGCATAGGTCAGTACAGGTTTAGTAGGACGCAGCCCCGTGACCCCGCCGGGGCTGTACACATCTGTGCGTCGTTTGCCCCCCATGGACGCATAGTCATTCAGCCGCGAATCAAGACACCCGCTCGTGATCCCCCAGAACAAACGCGGTCGACCCAATGCCCGAAAGGGATCGGCAGATCGCCAGTCCGGTTGGGCCAGCACAGCCACCACAAAGCCCAACGACTCCAGCCATCGCCCGATCAAAGCCACACCAAACGACGGATGATCCACGTACGCATCGCCAGTCACCAGAATCACATCGGGCTGATCCGCACCCATGGCACGTATGTCAGCCAGCGTGGTCGGTAAAAAACAGGATTGTCTTTTATTGCGTTTTCGAGCCATAGCCGGGCATTGTACCGCATCCTCTGGCCCATCACAATGGGGATTCAACTCATGAACAGGCAAGGCGACCTATTGAATCCGTTGAACGGTCCGGGTAATCAGTCGGTAGAACAGGACTACCACCCCCATAAAGATCACCATAAACAAGCCCACCGTGAGCAGGTCTGGATAAGGTGAAATGGCGTAGCCAATCTTTGCCAGCATTTGCTTCAACACAAAACCCGCTACCAGAACGCCGGTGCCGGCCAGCACGAAGGGGATCACAATGACTGGGCCAATCACGGTCACATAGGTGCGTGCCAGGAACCGATCGTCAAAACCGAGTTGATGCAAGAGTTTAAGTTCCTGTTTGGCATGACTGATAAGCAATTGAATGATGAGCACCAGACTCAAGAGGGAGACCAGGATCAACACGACACCAAAGACACACACCACGACCAGGGCAATCTGAAGGGACCTGGCCACATGGGTCACAGGCAGTCTTTCCTGGTTGGTCTGGTACGACTGACTCTCGAGAAAGCGCTGAACCGCCTCTTCCTGTCCAGATTCAATTTCAAGAATGACCCTTGAGACAGGTGGCGACGCTTTTTCGCCAATCTTCTCGTTGGCCCAGTTCATAAAGGACATGGGCACCAGAATCGTGGAGAAACGATCACTGAATCCCACGATTTTCCCGGAAAAAGACATCTGCTTGTTGTCCCCGGCACAGACCACATAGGCCTTGAGCAAACCAATGGTCTCTTCTGTGAGCTGAGGCAGGCCCTTGGCCGAGGCAAAGCCGAAATTGTATAGCAACAAAAAGTCCCTCGCTATAATGCCTGGAATCTGAGGGTCCCCCTCCTGCCAATGCCAACCTTCAGGGTGTGTATCCAGAAACCGGTCGTCCACTGCCTCGAAAAACAACTCTGACTCGAGCCCCCCGTCCAACCCCATGTGGGCAGCCCCGACCACACCAAAGTTGGTGGTCACGATCTTGCCCACGTCCCTCACACAGGCCTGCTGGGCCAGTAATTCCAGCTCATCCTGGGAGAACGACGCATTGCCAAACCCGAGCGTGTGCTTCAGACTCACTTTCTTGTTGATGACAATATACCGGCTGTCTGCGTCACGATCCTCCGGATACAACAGGTCAATCACATCACTGCTGAAACGTATCGCGGCAAACAGAATAAACAATCCCAAGGTGAATCCCAATGCCGCCAGCACCAGAGACAACCCTTCTTTTCTACACCCCAGGAGGCTATGCAGTATTTTTTTCATAGGGCCACCTGCCTGTGATACGGCAACCACCTGTCCGTCGCCAGACTGGTCACGATCATACCCGCCTGATTCCGGTCACATACCTCCAACAAGAGATCCCGCATCGCCACAATGCAGGCCTCATCCAAATGGCTAAAGGGTTCATCCAGGAAAATCCACTCAAAGGGCTGGACCAGGGCCCGAATAAAAGCCACTCTCTGCTTCTCGCCCTGGCTGCAGGAGCCGGCCAACGCCTGCAAACGAGGGGATACCCCCAACCGTTCAAATGCCGCCTCTATAAATGCTTCATCAGTCACGCTCATTCGATGGGCCTGTCCCACCTTGAGCAGTACATTATCCAGGCAGGTCAACTGATCAAACAACCGAAGATCCTGAAACATCAAGGCCAGTTTGTGCTGACGCAACTGGGCCCATGCTTGTCGATCGAGTGACGCCACATCCTTGTCATCAAACAACAGAGACCCCGAATACTCCAAGAGCAACCCATAGAGAATGGAGATAAAACTCGTTTTTCCGGTGCCTGAAGGCGCTGCCACATTCACGACCGACTTGCCAGAGAAATGAACATCGTTGCCCCAGACCTCAGACCCTGTGCCCTCTAAGAACGACGGGCAAACAGTCTGTAATGTAATGTCCATATATGATGCTCTCTAAAACTTCAATGGGCTCTGCACCAAACGAAAGACACATTCTATGGCAATTCTCACCAGACTCAACTCCTTTTTTTGAAGGTATGGGTGTTAAATAGACCCTGTACAAGCCGGGCCAAATGCAAATAAACCTTGACGCAATCGCCAGACAAGAAGAGAATTACGCACTGATCTTCAGGAGAATGCGAAATCTCTTGGTATGGAACAGAAAAGAGACATGGGACAAAAAGGCTCGGTTATTGTGTTGACGGCATGAACATGCTAATCATCTATTCAGCTCAGACACGACCACCTGTAAAAGCTAAATGTTAACTCAGTTTATTAAATTCTCCCTGGTTGGCGTGTTGAATACAGCCATACATTATGGCATATTCTATGTCACCTACACATACATGGGGCTGCATCATTACCTGGCTTCAACCCTTGGCTTCTGCGTTGCTGTCACAAACAGCTATCTCATCAATAAGCACTGGACATTCAAGACCAAGGGCTCAAATGTAAATCGTGAGTTTGCCAAGTTTATCATCGTCAACCTCATCACATTGTCCATTAATCTGGGCAGCATGGCCCTGCTCGTGGAACAATTTTCCATGGACCCACGCATCGCTCAGTTGGCTTCCATTGGCCTGACCCTGTCCATTAACTTTCTCGGCAACAAATTCTGGACATTCAGAAAAAAAACATGAAGATCAGAAAGTAAGAAAATAGGAAGGTCGGAAGGTCGGACTTCTAGCCAGCCCATTCTACTCCCCAGCCAATCGAAAAAGTGGACTCGATGGAATGATCCGCTTAATGGAACGTCACATCCCACATAGTAGTCGAAGGGTTTGGATCGCTCACCGCTCTGCCGGACAAACGGATGGGACAGAGCATTAAGGGAGCCTGCGACCGTGCTCTG